>JACOVJ010000049.1 GCA_016177385.1 Candidatus Niyogiibacteriota bacterium | reverse complement strand
TTTTCCTAAAAGTTCAGTATAATGAAGGCGAGCATAACGCTCGCTTTTTTCATTGCCGGTTGACTATTGCCGGGTCGTCTAACGGTAGGACAGCGGCCTTTGAAGCCGTGAATCGGGGTTCGAGTCCCTGCCCGGCAGCCAGTTTGAGATAAGTTTAGACTCCGAGGAGTATCAATATTTATGGGCGAATTAGAAAAAGAAATACGACAAGCAGTTTCCTATGCAACGGAACATGCTACGAATTTCTTCAACGCTAAGACAAGTGAAGATTTCGAAAAAGTCGACAAAAAAGTTTTTATCGCTAAATGCCACGAGGGCTTTGATCTTGCGCAAGATCTGATTGTAAAAAGAGTGCTTGAATTTGAAAAGGAACTAAAGCCGATACTGGAAAAGAGAAAGGCACTAAGCAGAAGCAAGAAAAAGAAAGAGCTGGCTTCAGATAGCAAATATTCAGAGGTTCTGAAAGAAGAGCGCGCTATTTTGAACAAGATACTTTTTTTCCGACGAGTGGCAGATGTTTTAGCGTGGACCATTTTGAAAATGAACAAAGTGCTTATCCGGGGAACTCATACCCTCAACGATCACCACGGTTTCCTTGAGGATAAGAATATAGAATCTGCCCTCGATACTATCCCGAAGATAAAAAAACCTGGAGAATTTTATTTGATAAACGATATCACCACATGTCTGGGATCTGGAGCAGGCGATATGCTCAAGGTTGGGCCTGGCGGTTTTCAGTTTGTGGAACTAAAGACTGGAAAGATTAACCGCCAAGTGCTTGAGTTTGTACTCAAATTCAAGGACCACATTTCCAGGAAATGGAAAGAAAAAGAAGTAGATCCTGAGCCCTGGATGCTTCAAGACAAAGAGGTAAAAGATTTCTTTAATATCAATAGTTCCCTCTTTGGAGACAAAACTCTCGAGAAGCATATTGAACGCATGATGAGGCAAATGGATCGGATGCATGCTGTGCTGGACTACGATAAGAAAAATATAGGAAAGGACATATCTTTAACGAGAACAGGTAAGGAAACTGGGAGAAGAAAACAGGCTTTTGTGGTTGAGGCGCCAGATAAACACGCGTTTGATCATTTCAACGATTCTCTGGATTCTCTGAAGAGTTCCCCTCTCGGTTTCACCTTTCTGCATTACGGTGAATTTATGATCTATCTATTCACCGATAATGAGCATTCAAAAATCTTTGACCTAAAGAAGAACAGCGCATTCGTTAGGTCAATGAACGCAAAACATATGATCCACCACGCTATGAAAAATGATGTAGATCGGTGTGCCTATATTACATGGAAAGGCAATCCATTCGAGAAAGAGTTTGCAGTTTACAGCAAATATCTCGTCTTTGATTGGAAGCAGCAAATCATGCACGACTGGACACTCATTCCGCCATTTATGCTCGGCCTAGATTTAGGGCACACTTACGACCTACTGTTTGATAGGAAGAGCTTGTTCGTCTATTTTGACCGAAAGAAATTTGTTGATTTTCTCAACATTGCGAGCGATGGAAAACTCGAAGCGAGGGCAACAGAAGAAATAGATAAGGAAGGGGCTGGTATTGAGTTGAGGTTATTGGGGGACAGCAAACATATGCCGGTAGCTCAGCTCGGATGGGGAATTATTTTCCGTATGCTTTTCGAATTTCAAAGCCCAGAATCAATTATTGAACAGATGATGGAAATAAACACTAAGGGTGATTCTGCCCTACCGATCAATCAGATCCAAAAATAGAGGGCATCTTTCTCGTCCGAGGAGCGTCGAAATGGTAGAATAAAAGTAATCAAAAAAGCCTTACGGGGGATTGATATTATAATTTACGAGACCGATGAGGTCAGCTATGGAAAAAAAGCAAAATCGTAGCCGTAGTGATGTTCAGCAGCAAGCAGAAAATAAACTACTTAAGTTATATAACCCCGAATTAAAGCACGGTCGGATTTTTTTAACAAAGAAGATCTTCGTCGATGTAGATGGTTATTCAAAACGTCTAAGAATTGCGTGCGAGGTTTGGGCACATATCGGTAAACCGAAAGCTGCTCAGAAGCATAAAGTCATGAATGACGGCGTGAAGCTTCTTTTTCTTGAAAAGATTTTGGGGTATAAATTGAAAAAAGTAATTTTATTTGCCGATGAACGCGCCGCCGCACCATTTAACGACGCGAATAGCTGGATGGCTTTGTGTTTTAAAACCTATGAAATTGAAATTGTCGTAAAAAATCTTTCAAAAAAGGAGAAAGGAAAGATTCAAAAAGCACAAATTAAACAAAGCTCTTAACATGCCCATCTTTGACCGCATAAAAAAATTCAATTTGCCGGTGGGGCAGTATGCGGTTTTCGGGAGCGCGCTGTTGGATGTGTGGGGAATTCGCAAGGCGGCGGATTTAGATATTATTGTCACTACGGAATTATATGAGCGGTTGAAGAGCGAAGGATGGGAGGAAAAACAGGCGAATGGATTTCCGATGCTATCGAGGGATGATGCCAATGTGACAACCATGCAGGATAGGCCGACCGACGGTAGTTATTGTCCCGATCGTCTTCAGCTCATTAAAGACGCGGTTATCATCGAGGGCATTCCGTTTGTGCGCGTGGAGGAGGTAATCGCCTGTAAAAAGGCCTACAATCGTCCCAAGGATATCGTCGACATTGCCGCGCTCGAAAAGCATCTTAATAGTACGATAAAGGAAATGAATCTATGAAGACGTGGCAAATCGTCGGTCTTATAGTGGGGGTTGCGGTCATTGCGTTCGGTTACTACACCATTTCCCCGCTCTTCATAACGATCACAATGGACGAAGCGGATCCGTCGGCGGGAGGCGCTCGGGGTTCATTTGCCTCTGTCATCGGTACGGACGGACATCCGGCGTCGGGTGCCGTGCGAATTATTGAGGCGGACGGGAAAAAATATATTCGGTATGAAAATTTCAAAACCATCAACGGTCCCGATATTTATGTGTATCTGGCGAACGATCTGGATGCGACCGAGTTCGTCAATCTCGGCAGGGTCAAAGCCACGGAAGGAAATGTGAACTACGAGATTCCGGCGGGCGTGAATGCCGCGGAGTATCGCTATGCGATGGTGTGGTGCAGAGCATTCGGCGTGCTGTTCAACTACGCGGATATCTCCGCCTTGTGAAATAAAACTTCTAGGGTCTCACGAGGTCCGACCTCATAAACTTACTCAGTTTGACCTGCTTCATTGTTAGCGTTATACTGTGCGTATGAAAATGCGAAAAAGGGAAATCTATCACTACGAGGCCATTTTTAATCCGAATGGAGCCGGATACACGGTTACCGTTCCTAAATTACCCGGTTTGGTTACTGAGGGTGATTCGTTGAAAGAGGCCAAGGAAATGGCAAAGGATGCCATTCGTTGCTATTTGGAAGCGGCATTAAAAGAAAAATCGCTGTCTTTTTCTAGAGCTGGTGCTCAGAAAGAAAAACTAAAAGTAGTAATTTAACTTTTAGTTTTTCGGTTATGCCTAAGCTTCCGCGCATACCCTCATCTCTGGTGATCAGAGCTCTGAAACGGGCTCGTTTTTATGAATTTCACCAAGCAGGGAGTCATATCCAACTCAGACATCCCAGCAAGCTGCATTTGAGAGTGACGATACCATTTCATCGTACGGATTTGACGCCGAAAACGTTGAAATCTATTATCACGCAGGCCGACATGACGGTTGACGAATTTTTAGAATTGCTTTGATCTCCGGAATCTTACGAGGCTCGGCCTCGTAAATTTAAAAACAGGTTGAATTTTAGCGAAATATCCGGTATTCTGGTCTGATTCCGAACTTGGCAGATAACACTACGCACGAAAGCGAACATCAGGGATTTTACGGGCTCGGCATTGCGCCGGCGCTGATGGATATTCTTGCGCGCCACCAATTCACCGAACCCACCCCGATCCAGCGCCAAGCGATTCCCGCCGCCATCGAGGGCAAGGATGTGGTCGGGGTCGCGCAAACAGGGACCGGCAAGACGCTTGCGTTCGGTATTCCGATGATTCAGATCCTCGCGCAGAGCAAGGGGCGCGGCCTCGTGCTTTTGCCGACGCGCGAATTGGCGATGCAAGTGGATGAGCAGTTGAACAAGATCGGGCGCGGACTCGGCCTTAAAACCGCCATGCTCATCGGCGGCCAATCCATGAAGCCGCAAATGTCGGCGCTCTCAAGGGATCCGCACATCATTATCGCGACCCCCGGCCGCTTGCTCGACCATCTCGGGCAGGGAACGGTGAAGCTCAACCGGACAAGCACCCTTATTCTCGATGAGGCCGACCGGATGCTCGACATGGGCTTCCAGCCGCAGATCAAAAAAATCCTGCAGGTATTGCCGCAAAGCCGCCAAACCATGCTTTTTTCGGCAACTTTGCCAAAAGAGATCATGGCGATCGCATCGCAATACATGCGCCTCCCCATCCGCATCGAAGTTGCGCCGCCGGGGACGACCGTGGAGAGCGTTACGCAGGAAATTTTCGTGGTCAAAAAAGAGGATAAGTCGTGGCTCTTAAAGAAAATTCTTGTCGAAAACAAGGGGTCGGCATTGGTGTTCACCCGCACGAAATACGGCGCCAAAAAAGTGACGCATAGCGTCGCCATGATGGGGCATAGCGCGGCCGAGATCCACGGCAATCGTTCGCAAGGCCAGCGCCAAGAGGCCCTTGAGGGGTTCAAGTCCGGCAAATACCGCGTGCTGGTGGCGACCGACATCGCGTCCCGCGGCATTGATGTGAAGGGGATCGAGCTCGTCATCAATTATGACCTGCCCGAGCAGGCGGACGATTACGTGCACCGCATTGGACGCACCGCGAGAGCCGGCCGTTCCGGAAAAGCGATTTCGTTCGTGATGCCCGACCAGAAGAAGGAGCTTGCCGACATCGAATCGCTCATCAAAATGCGCCTGCCCATCATGCGGCTACCCGACATGCCGCGTGCTACTCCGCCGATGGGCGGGCCGGCGTCTTCGCGCCTTGGGCGTCCGTCCGCGGGCGGTCCGCCGAAACCCCCGCCCCCGCCGTTCAATCGCTTGCGCGGCACCGGCCGCCACTTCCGCCCGAGGAGGTGAGTTATCAAATTTTAACCGACAACCTTTTATGATAATCAAAACCGCAGGCATTAACGCCGCGCTGACGGCGCTCTACATCATTCTCATCGCGTCATTTCTTTTTTACGGGCCAAGGGCATTCGCGCCCGAGGATACGGTATTCGCTCCCATCGCGATGCTCTCGCTCCTCGTGTTTTCGGCCGCACTGGTCGGTTTTCTGGTACTGGGGCGGCCGATCCTCTGGTATCTCGACGGCAGGAAGCGCGAGGCGGTCGCTTTGCTCATGTACACACTCGGCTTTCTTCTGCTCCTCCCGCTCGGCGCGTTTCTCGTGTTGTTCTGGTATCGTTAACAAAATGCACGAGGTCGAACCTCGATAAAGAGTTGGATGGTTTTCGGCACTATGCTATCCTGATGGATAAGCATTTTTATTAAGAGTTTAAATAACAATCATGATTTCAAAATTTCGCCGTCAGATCGCGGGTGCCGCCGTTGCGATAGCCGCCATAGGATCGGTGGCGCTGGTTGCGTATGCGGATCATTCGTGGGGCAATTACCATTGGGCGCGCACGACAAGCTCTTTTACGCTTACGCTGGGGGATAATGTTTCTTCGGGCTGGGACAGCTATCTTACGCAGTCCTCGGGCGACTGGAGTTTATCCGGCGTTCTCGATACCGTGATCGCGGCGGGCGCGACAAATCCGAAGAATTGCAGGCCGGTTTCCGGGCGCGCGGAAGTTTGCAACAGCAAATACGGCAACAACGGCTGGCTCGGCATCGCCAGTATTTGGGTAAGCGGCGAGCACATCACGCAGGGAACGGTCAAGTTCAACGATACGTATTTCAACACATCCAAATACAATACGCCGGCATGGAAGCAATTCGTCGCGTGCCAGGAAGTCGGCCATATCTTCGGGCTGGATCATCAAAACGAAATTTTCACGGATGCGAATCTCGGCACCTGCATGGATTACACGTCCGATCCGGATGGAACGCTTGCCGGTCAGTTGTCGAACGAGCATCCGAACCAGCATGATTACGACGAGCTTGCGCTCATTTACAGTCACGTGGACGCTGCAACGACCATCGGGCAAGGAGCGACATTGCGGGGACGCGCAGAGGTTGATCATTCCGACCCAGGAACATGGGGCAAGGAAATCCGCCGGTCATCGGACGGCCGCGGCTCGCTCTATCTGCGCGATCTCGGCAATGGCCAGAAAATTTTCACATTCGTGATCTGGGCGCAGGAGTAAGAGGCGCTTAAACGATGGATGAGTTCGAGTTGACTTACCTCCCGCGCTCCCTGCCAAAAGGCGTTTTTGATTCTCCGTCCAAGGAACTTTTGGATATCTATGTTCCGGTTTCGGCCGAACATCCGAGCTTGCGTATCCGGCGGTCGGGGGCGAAGTGCGAAATAACGAAAAAGGTGCCGGCGCATGAAGGCGACGCGTCGCACCAAACGGAGACCACCGTTCCGCTGACGGCAGAGGAGTATGTGGATTTTGAAGCGATCCTCGGCAAGCGGGTCGCCAAAACGCGTTATTACTATGCCGAAAATGGGCATGGTTACGAAGTAGATGTATTCAAAGACGCACTTAAAGGGTTGGTGCTGGTGGATATCGAGTTCGCGTCGGCCGAGGAAAAAGCGGCGTTTCGTCCGCCCGAATGGTTCTTGGCCGAGGTCACTCAGCAGCATTTTACTGCGGGCGGCATGCTTTGCGGGAAACGGTATGCCGATATCGAGGGCGAGCTTAAAAAATTCGGGTACACGGCGCTCGCGTAAATTAAAAAGAATCGCCGCTTTTGGCGGCGATATCGGAGTTAAAAACTGAATAGAAGTTTGAGCGTCGGGACGCCTTCATCAAGATCGACATCGATCCAGCCTCTGAAAGCATTGGCGTTAAAAAGCCGGTAGGCAAGCGAGATGGCGCGCGCCAAAACCGCTATTTCAACGATTCTCCGGTGATTCTTATTTTTGAACACCAAAAAATCATTCCCGCCCTCCTTTTGGTATTTGGTCGATTCCATTTTTGCAACATACAAGATATTGTTGATGATGTTAAATCCTATATACCCGACCAAAAACAAGTTATCAGTTGGCATGGTTTCCAACAATAGTTCCGAGCCTACGCTTTGAAACCGGAATCCCGAAATAGCAACAAGTTTTAATTCGTTCTCGTTGCCGTAGTACACCCAAAGACCTTCTCTCCACCTGATTTTGCCGGACACGGTCCCTACCAAATGATGGCCGGCTTCGTGTACGCCAAAAGAGGCGAGCATTCCCAGTGGTATTAGCCCAGGATTTTGGCTCGCATCTCCGGCGGCGGCCGCGAAGGAGAACGCCGCGTAAAAAGGAGTCAGAAATATCACCAGCAGGATTTTTTTCATCCGAAGCTCCGCATTGTTCAGATTTGAGAAATCAAATAACAAGGTTGGTAAAATTATACTATAGACACTCTTAAAAGTCAAATTTCCCGATTCCTATGATGCGCGCCGTCAATTGACTGAAAGTGGAAGATATTGTATGCTTTGTTCACGGGTAGGCCGATCGAGTGAAGACGAAGAAGGTACTGAGCGCAGTTTGAGGAGCGAAGGCGACGAAATACTGGGCACAGTAGCGCGAATGTAAGCGCGAATGTGCCGTTTTTTTATGGAAATCCGAAACATTGCCATTATCGCGCACGTTGACCATGGCAAAACCACGCTCACGGACGCTCTGATGCGCCAGACCGGCGCGTTCAAGGAAGGCGTCACCATGGATACGAACACGCTCGAACAGGAGCGCGGTATTACGATTTATTCCAAGAACGCCGCGATTTTTTATCCCTCGCCGGACTCGGGACGTGCCGTAACGAAGATCAACATCGTGGACACGCCGGGGCACGCGGATTTTGGTTCCGAGGTGGAGCGGGTGCTCCGCGCGATCGATTCGGTGCTCTTGGTGGTGGACGCGCAGGAGGGGCCGATGCCGCAAACGCGCTTCGTGCTCAAAAAATCGCTCGAACTCGGTTTGCGCCCCATCGTGGTCATCAACAAGATCGATAAACCGGCGGCGGATCCCGTGCGGTGCGAGGAGCAGGTGCTCGAATTGTTTTTGGAGCTGGGCGCATCGGATGTGCAGGCGGATTTTCCGGTAGTGTATGCGAACGGCCGCGCAGGCATTGCAAAACAGAACCTCACGGATAAATCCCGCGACCTCACGCCGCTGTTGGACGCAATTTTGAAACATGTCGCCCCCGCGTCCGGCGCGGAGCGCGACAGAAAAACGCTAAGGTTCCAGCCCTTCAATCTTGCGTACGATAATTTTTTGGGCCGGATGGCGGTTGGGCGCGTGTATGACGGCGTCATCAAAACCGGCGCCGCGGTGTTCGTCCGGAAACCGAAGATCCTGATGAGTGGTAGCGAAGAAGGGCCGACGGGCGAGACGCGCGCGGGAAAGATCGTCAAAATTTTCACATTCAACGGACTCGAAAAAGTGGAGGCCGCGGAAGCGCTTTCGGGCGATGTGGCGCTCATTGCGGGGCTTCCTGATATCGATATCGGCGAGACCGTGACCACGTCTGCCGACACCGAGCCCCTGCCGGCGATCGCCATCGACGAGCCGACCATCGCGCTCATGTTTCTCGTCAACAATTCGCCGTTCGGCGGGCGCGAGGGGAAATTTGTGACCACGCGCCAATTGCGCGAATACCTCGAGCGCGAAGTGCAGGTGAACGTCGGGCTTAAAGTGGATTTTTCATCCTCCGACTATTTTCGCGTCTACGGCCGCGGTGAATTGCATATCGCCATCCTGCTCGAGAATATGCGCCGCGCGGGGTACGAGGTGCAGGTATCCCAACCCCACGTTATTATTCGCGAGGAAAACGGCGCAAGGACCGAGCCCTTCGAAGAGGTCATCGTGGATACGCCGTCCGAATATCAGGGGACGGTCATCGAGCGTTTGGGCGTGCGCGGATTCCAGTTGATGAATGTGACGCATGCCGCCGAAACCATCCGGCTCATTTTCGAGGGGCCGACGCGCGGCATTCTCGGCTACCGCAATCAGTTCATCATCGACACGAAAGGCGAGGGCATTTTGTCGTCCCGCGTGGTCGGGTTCCGGCCCTATGCGGGCGAGATCCGCCGGCGCGCGGTGGGCTCGATGGTGTCCATGGCGTCGGGGAAAGCGCTCGGGTTTTCGCTGTGGAATTTGCAGGACCGCGGAACGCTCTACATCGGTCCGGGCACGGACGTGTATGAAGGAATGGTCATCGGCAACACGTCCAAGGGCGAGGAGATGTATGTGAATCCGACCAAGGGAAAACAGCTGACCAACATGCGCGCGTCGGGCTCGGATGAGGGGATCTACCTGACGCCGCCGTTTGCGCTCACCATTGAGCGCGGGCTTGAGGTCATGACGGACGACGAGTATCTCGAGATCACGCCGCAAAGCGTCCGGCTCCGCAAACAACTTCTGACGGAAGCGGAACGCTCCCGCGCGCGGCGGAACGCTTAGCGTCCCCATGAGCCGCGCTAAGCGCGGCATTCGTAGGGTGTTATACTTCAGCTCATCGAGTCTGAGACTCTCAGAGTCGAACGACCCGCTGGCTTCAGTATCTCCTTGCCGGAGCTCGTCGACTTGCAAAAATCCGTGCCTATGCTATACTGGACCATTGCTGAAAACGGGAATAGGGAGTCGAATTTCGCAGTATAAAGCATTTATCAAAAAAACCATCACATGCAAGGAATAATCAAGAAAAAGACGGAGCGTGGATTTGGATTCATCTCCCGCGAAGGCGAGGCGAAGGATCTCTTCTTCCACTCCAAGGACTTGAATGGCGTGACATACGAAGAACTGAATGAGGGCGACACCGTCACCTTCGACGTCACTCAGGGCGAAAAAGGCCCTGCCGCCATCAATGTATCGCGCGCGTAAGGCGCGCTGAAAAAACCGCCCCGCTAGCGCGGGGTGGTTTTTTATTGGATATACTCCGACCGGATCCCCGACCCCTTGCATTTTCCGCAAAAAGTTGTATCATATTCTGATCATTCTTAAATCGAAAACCGGCCATGAAAATCGCGATCAATCTGACAAGAGAAAATGTCGGGGGCATAACGTCCTCCAACCTCAATCTGATAAATTATCTGTACAAGCTCGACCATGAATTCATCGGATTGGAATTGACCAGCCGTATGTACATGAAAGGGCCCACTCTTTTCCGGTCATTTTCACCGGAGATTTTTGACCACCACATTCTGAACATCCATCATTTACCGCTGATGGGTAGCGTAAAAAGAAGCGGCACCTTGAAGGGCCTTGAGAGGATCTATGAACGGCCGATAAGGATCATCCGGGGCATTTTGAAGGAAACCCATCCGGACGTCGTATTGCTCAGCGGCACCTATTACATGCCGTGGCTCATATCGATCGCCGCCAAAGCGGAAAAGATCCCGGTCGTATTGTGGTATTCGGGGGTTTTATCCAAAGAGACGGAACATTATCCCGAAAAGATGCGGAGGATATTTTCCTCAATGGAAAAAGCGGTGGTCAGGAATTCCACGAAGATAATTTTTCCTTCCGAGTTGTGTAAAAAGACGGTCGAACAGTTGGTACTGAAAGACACGATAAAAAATAGTTTCGTCATACCCAACCCGATTGCGACCCTATTCACCAACCCCAGCGTCGTCGACGCATCGATCGAGCGAAGAATTGCCGCGGTCGGGCGCTACTCAACGATCAAAAATTTCGACAAGTTTTTCGATCTGCACCGTGAACTGCGCAGGCGCAAATGGCGGCACACCGCCTCCTTTGTGACCAACCCCGACGCCGATCTTAAAAAGATGCCAAAAACCGTAGAGCTTCTGCCGTCGATGACGGCGGAGGGATTGAAACAATTTTATCTGGCACAAGGGCTGATCGTATGCCCGTCGACCTTTGAAACATTCGGAAATGTTCCCATGGAGGCGGCGTGTCTGGGCATTCCGGTTCTGGTGAGCGATACCATGGGGTGCGCCGAAATTTTGAGGAAAGTCGGTCTGGAGAATATGGTCATTTCTTTCGGGGATATAAAAGAAGTGGCGGACCGGGCGCAGGAATTGTGCGGCCAGTCCATCCTGCCCAGACAACTCAATGCGCTCAAGCGAATTCTGGATAACAATTTTGTCAGCGAGGAAATACGGGCCGTCCTTGACGACTCGATAAAAAAAAGAATGGTTTCATCGGCAAATCATTACGAATGATCGCCGGCGCGGGTAAACCGGAGATCCGCCTGATAGGTTGATTTTTTAGGCGATACGTGCTCTGATTAACGTATGAAGAGCGCAAAAGACAACGAGCTAAAACTCAACCAAACAGGGACGCCCATGCTGGTTTTTATGGAATCCTACAATAATAGTATTCCGGCGACTTTCCCCCGCGCATCGGTCAAGGCGCTGAAGCATTTCCAAGCGGAACATCCGGCGCTTTTTAAGCGCAGCGACGAATGGTCCATCGACAAGCATCGCAAACATTTGATGGACTGGCTTTCGGCGCACAGCGAAACCGAATAACCTTTTTGATGACCTTCGCAAAAGACATTCTCGTTCTCGATTTTGAAGCGACATCCGGGGATCCGTACACGGCAAAACCAACGCAATTGGGCGCGATTTTGCTCGACAAAGCGACGCTCACGGAAAAAGACGCGTTTTCTTCTTATATTCATGCCGACCTCGGCGGAAAGGTGAATCCCGTATCGCGCATCACGCAGGAAATGCTCGAGGGCGCGCCGACACCGGCCGAGATCGGGAAGCGGTTTTTTGAAAAATTCGGGACCAATGTTTTACTCGCGTCGTGGGTCGCGTCGCTTGACCGCGGGATGCTGAAGACGATCATGGATGCGGCCGGTATCGATGCCGCGAATTATGATTATCACTTTTTGGATATTTGGCCGGCCGCCTATATCCATCTTTTAAAAAGGGGTTATACGGGCGGCATTCGTTCCGAAGAAATGTTCCGAGAATTCGGCGCGCCACCGCGCGACGGGCATGATGCGCTCGCGGATTGCCGGATCGCGGCCGATATTTTAAGGAAGATCGTTCGATAAATGCCTCAAATAAAAATACCCCTGCGGGCGCAGGGGCTTCAGTCTCCTTCGGTTCATTCGGCGATCAGCACCGGGGTTTGCTCGACATCCGTCAGCAGATCCGCATTTGAATATTGAGGGCGGACGACAGACCTCCAGCCGGTGGTCCAAACAGGGTTTTCGGTGGGGCGGATCATGCGCATCCAATTTGCATATCGCGCAAGTTGTCCGCTTTCGGGGTCTCTACGCGTATAGTGTAGGATCTGGCAATTGTAAATGCGGTCCGCCGGATCTTTGGAAAGGTGCAATTCGCGGAATCGCCGTTGGGGCATTCGTTCACGCAGAATGCGGATCCCCCACATAACTTCACCATGACAGACGGCAAGGACGCGCTTGTCTGCGCACTCGCGGTGCCATGTGCCCAAGGGACTTCGCAGGCGCTGGCAAAGCGCGGCGAACGACTCGCCATTGGGCGGGCGCCAGAAAAAAGGTTCGGCGTCGCGCAATTCGAGCGCACGCGCCCATTCTTTGCGCCATTCCTCGTCGTCCAGAAACCGGAGATTTCCGCCATCGCGTTCCGCGAGATTGAAATCGGCGTACCAACGCGCATCGGGAATGGTGAGGAGCGCCGCCGTTTCTTTGGCGCGGATGTATTCGGATGTCAGAAAACGGTCAAAGAGCGGGTGATGTGCGCCGAACTCGGTTCGGAGCCACGCGCCGGCCTGGATCGCCTGAGCGCGCCCTCTGTTCGTAAGCCGGAAGCTCGCGGTATGCCGCTCGCGGAAGCCTTCGGGTAGTGGACGCTGGCTGCCGTCCTCAAATTGCCGCTTTGCGATATTTCCCTCCGATTCGCCATGACGGATAAATACGAGATCAATGGGCAGAGTCATCGCATCTCCTTTGGGCTTTATCTAGCGCCATTGGAAACGAAATTCAGAGAAAAGTCAAGCCATTACCCCGAGGGGAGTCCTCGGGGTTCGTACGAGGCCGAACCTCGTAAATGGGGGGCGACTTGACAGAACGTATTGATTTCGCTCTAATTAGTTTTAACACTTGCGCTCCTGTTTACTTAGTGTAATATGTACACTAGATAGGAAACGCAGCGGTTCTTTGAATTCAAAGAATGGTCAGGGGCCCACCAATGAAAGCGGCCTTCACGCAGGAAACCGGAAAGGGGTCGGCCATGGCCAAAAAAAACCTCAAGGTCCACCTTTTCATCGTGGACCCGCAGAACGACTTCATGGGAGAGGACGACGGCGCTCCGCTCACGGAAGAACTCGGCGGCAAGAAGCGCATGGCATCGCTTGCCGTCAAGGGTGCGGTGTCGGACATGCGGCGAGTCGCGGCGCTGATCGATCGCGTCGGGGCGAAACTCGACGACATTCATGCAACACTC
>JACOVJ010000054.1 GCA_016177385.1 Candidatus Niyogiibacteriota bacterium | reverse complement strand
CTCGAGACCGAAGAAGATGAACTCGATTTCGTCCTCGGCCGGTTTCCGACGCGCTTCCGCGTCGCCGAACCGAGCGATGATCTCGCGGTCATCTTCGCGCGCCACATCAAAACGCGCAAAAAACGCGGCTCCGAGACCGAAACCGAAACGATGGTCCCCGCGTCCTACGACGGTTTCCGAACGGGCGACGTCATCGGTATGATTCTTGGCGGCTCGGGCGACAACCTCGCCTTTGCCCTGTCGAAGCGTACCGAGGCGATCCATGCCGCCGTGTTCCGCATCCCGCCGTTCATCCTCAAAAACCGGCGAGCGGAGTTCGGCGACGGGCGTTCCGTGGATGCCGACGCGGAAACGCTCGCCCTGCTCGTGCGCGACCATCGGGATGATTTTTATCCCGTCACCCGCCGCGACCGCGACCTGATGCAATTGCGCGGCGCGCTCAATCTGCGCACCGACGCCATGAAAGCGCGGATCGCCTGCGAACAGCGCCTGCGCCAGCGCCTTATCGGCGAGATCTTCCGTTCCGAGGATGGGCTGTATCCGGAAGGGGCGATCGAAGACCTTTTCGAAGAACGCGAAGCGAGCGACCTCATCCTCTCGGCGCTTGCCAAGGAGGAACGCGCGCGGAATCACGAACTCGAAAACGCGGCGGAGGCGCTTCCCGTATACCGCGACATCCTTTCGGAGGTCGTGGGGTGCGGACCCGCCATTTCCGCGCGCATCATCGCAGCCGTGGGCGACATTCGGCGATTTGCGTCGGCCGCAAAATTCAAAGCGTTTTGCGGCGTTCATCTGCTCGATGACGGACGTTTCGCGCGCCGGCGCGGCGGCGAGGTCGCCAACTGGAGTCCGGATGCGCGGCAAGCTCTGTATCTTTTGGGCGACCAGTTCCTCAAGCGCCCGAAATCAGAATGGGGCGGGCGCCTCATCGAGTACAAAAAGAAGTTCCGCGCAAAACATCCGCCCGAGGTCGTGGACGGCAAAAAACGGTACTCTGACATGCACATCCAGCGGATGGCGATCTGGAGGACCGTGACGAAGTTCGCCGAATGGCTCTGGCGCGAGTGGTGGAAGCTCGAGAAACAACTGCCGGCGGAACAGGAATCCGCGGCGTGAACCGGAATGAACGGCGGGCGACGACTGTGGTTCTGCTCTTACGAGCGTCGCCAGAACTGTTGCTCGCCGTCTTCTCAAGCCGTGCGGAGGGACGATAATGTCAGTGTCGAAGACGCTTGGACTCATGTCACTCCGCATCCCCATCAAGCGCAGAAGCGACGATTGAAATGCTGTTGAAGAACGTTCGTTAGAGTGTCGCTTCTGCGTCACCATTACAAATCCCTGCGGCGACGATTGACATCATGTCTGTAAAGACGAATGTTGACTTGTCGCCGCACCCCCTTGTTCTTTTTGGGCGAAACGAATACTGCTGTGTCTTCAAAGACGAACGTGCAACTGTTTCGCCCACCTTTGTTCCTTTACATTGAAGCCGACGAAGATTGTGGTATCGAAAGACGAAATCACGCCGGTCGGTTTCTTCATTTGCTTCTCTATTTACGGTTTTTGTTTGCATCTCTATTTACGATTTCTTTGTCTGCTTCTCTATTTACCGGTGTGCCCCGTGCCCGCCGGTTTTTTTATCTAAATTTTCCATAATAATCCCCCTCCCACACACCACCCTGCTGCTATAGCAACAGGGTGGTGTGTGGGTATTACCATCAATTCAAAGGCAAAAAAATGCTTTGAGTGGCGCATCATATTCCAATTGATCAACAACAAGATACAAAACATCTTTACCGATCTGAAAATCGCTTTTCAATAATGTAATAAGATCTTCGCAGTCATAGGGATAAATCCACACACTATCCTGCAATCGCTGAAATCCGATTGCAATCAATGTCCTTCGAATGCGTTCTCGCAATGATTTTCTTTTCTCGCGAATATCAAAAATCAGCACCCTCCACTTACCATCCCATCGCTTGGGTTTCTTCAAATGATAGTCGCGCAACTCCAAAATACGCAGCATGGCTTCCCCTTTCGGAGTAAGCCGTAATCTGCCATCGTGATAGGATAAAAGACCACGACGAATCAAGCGATCCCGCGATAGATTCGCAACCTCTTTTTGTCGCCTCGACGGAATAAATCCGAGCCTTGCCATCGCTCCGATAACATTCGGCGCCACCATCGCAACACCCACCACTCCGGCGACAGCCACAACCTGCAAGATCATTTTCTGAAGATTCGCGCGTCGCTTTTTTTGTTTGCTTTTCCGTTCAAGTTCCCCCATGATTTTTTTGGCCTTTTCTCATTTTACTGTCGTTTTCATAATACACCAAACCTACGCTATAGCGTAGGTTTGGTGTATATTGCTATCGTTCATTAAAACATTGAAAGCTACATCTTCTTCACCAGATTCGGCGGGGTCTGGCCTTCCAGCGCCGCAATGATGTTGTCGGCGGCAAGCGCCGACATCGCGCTTCGCGTTTCCTCGGTCGCCGACGCGATATGCGGGGTCAGGACCACATTCTCGAGCTCCGCGAGTCCGGATGCGAGCTTCGGTTCATTCTCGAATACATCGAGCGCCGCGCCGCGGATGACGCCCGATTTCAGAGCATCGACAAGCGCTGCCTCATCCACGATCGGGCCGCGCGACGTATTCACGAGATATGCGGTCGGCTTCATCAAACGCAAACGCTCCGCGTTCATTAAATGGCGCGTGGAATCCAATAACGGCACGTGGATCGAAACAAAATCCGCTTCGGGCAATAATTCATCAACGCTCGCCTTATAGATCGCGCCGAATTCCTGTTCGAATTGCTCGTTTCTCGCCACATCGTAATAGATCACTTTCGCATCAAACCCTTTGACCGCATGATACGCCACCCGTGACCCGATGCGCCCCAATCCGACGATGCCGACGGTTTTTCCCGAGAGATCGTTGCCCAAAAGAAGCATCGGCGCCCAGCCGCCATAAAGCCCCGCGCGAGTGAAGCGGTCGGCTTCGACCACCCGATGCGCGGCCGCAAGCATCAACGCGAATGTATGCTCGGCAACCGTGTTCGTAAGCACGCCCGGCGTATTCGTGATCATTACATTGCGCTCTGCGGCGGCCACAAGATCGATATTATCGAATCCGACGGCGACATTGGCAAAAATTTTGCATTGCTTCCCCGCCGCGTCCAACACATCGCCGTCGATTGTGTCCGTCAGCAAACACAATACGGCATCGTAATTCTGGCCCGCGAGCGCCTCGATCAATTCCTTTTTTTGAAGAACCCGGTCCTCGGGGCTGACGACGACCTCATGCCCTTTCTCCTCGAGTTTCCGAATCCCCGCTTCAGGAATCCTGCGTGTTACAAAAATTTTAGGCATGTTAAACGCGATTTATGCTACCGAATAATTGCAGCTTCTCCATGGTCTTGACGCGGACCGACCCGACCACCGGTTTGTAAAACTTATAGGGCGTCGTTTCATCGGGCATCGCCGAGAGCGCCGCGCGCAAGGCGTCCGTGTACGCGACGCGGATCTCGGTCGACACGTGAATATTGTTGAATCCCAGTTCTATGGCGCGGCGCATCTGATCATCGGGAATGCCGGAGCCGCCGTGTAAAACGAGCGCGACACGCGCCGGCACGGCTGCGCGGATCGCCGCGATCCGGTCAAAATCCAACTGCGGAGCGTTCGCCGCAATGCCGTGCAGATTCCCGACCGCCGGCGCGAACCGGTCAATACCGGTCGCCTCCACGAACGCGCGAGCCGCATCGGGGTCCGTCAAACTTTCGGGCGGGATTTCGACCGTTTCTTTATACACCCTCGAGGATTCGGTCACCAAATAACCAAGCTCGCCTTCGATGCTTGCATCCGGATCTTTTGCGTGCGCAAATTCCGCAACACGCCGCACCTCATCCCGGTTGAACGCCTCGTTCTCTTTTGACAGGTCGAGAAGCGCCGAATCGTACCCCGCGTTAAGCGCGGCCTCGATTGTTTCGCGGCTTCGGAAATGGTCGGCATTCAAAAAAATCGGGAGTCCGGTTTCCTCAACGGCGGCGTCGATCAGATGGCGCGCGGTCAAAAACCCGATGAACTCCGCCTCTCCCTCCGACGTCCCGATCATCACGGGCGAGCGCGCCTCGAAACACGCCGCGAGAACACCCTTCAACTGGACAAGATTTGAAATATTGAAGTGCGGGAGCGCCCAATGCTCCTCGTCCGCCTGCCGCAGCCATTCATTGAGCGTTGTGTTCATAACGAAATATACCCGTGCGAAAAATTTTGGATAACGAACCGGCGGATCTCATCTTTCCCCGCATACATCGCAAAGATCTTGTTCCACAGCGCCTCTTGGTGATGATACAGGTATTTGATCAATTCTTTATTCATGACGAGCGCCATGACCGTATCCACCAGATTCATGCTGACAAGCACTTCAACGCCGGTATCGGTCGGGTAAAAGTCGCCGATCCAGCCCAAGTCATGCCAGAACGAAAGATCGAGGTGCGGAAATTTCTCGCCGATATGCGAGATGTTTTCCTCCGCCCTTTCCCAGTGCAGGGCCTCCGGGTTAATGTGCGGCTCGAACAGCCGCCAATCGTTCTCGTCCTCTTTCGCGAGATACCGCTGAACGATCAGCCACGTGAGTGCGTTCCCGTCCGGCAGACGCTTATCCACGATATCGCCGCGAAGGGCCGAAGTGAAAAAATCCGCAAAACTCTGCCCTTCGGTCCAGAGGGGGTCGGAAAACGCATGCACTTTTTTCTCAAAAAGTTCGGAATAGAAATGGATCTCGTGGAGATAATGCAAAAGGAGCGTGAACAGGCGGAGCGCCTCCCCCGGGACCGCCAAATCCTGAGGTAAAACAAAGATCATCCCCAACTCTTTTAGATGGCTTACGTTGTGATATTTTTTCTGCACAAAATGTTCGGCCATCGCGAGCCATTTGTTCTCGAGCACCAGCATCTCGACTGAACGCTTTTCGAAATCCGCCGCCTCCAGATCGTTATATGCGGCAAAAAAGACGGTATTCAACCATTTGCGGTCCTCGGCGAACCGGAGCGCCGCGAACACTTTTTTGATATTTTCTTTTTCCAGAAGCTCTCCGGCGTCGCGATACCCGAAGAACGAAAGGATGTTTTGCGGAGGATTCTTGCGGATGAGTTCGGCGGCCTTTTCCCATTTCAGAAAAAATCCGCTACCGAGCCCCGCCAGCTCCACGGCACGCTGCGCTAAGACGCCGTATCCCGTTCCGTCCGAGCCCGAAATGCCGAACGCTTTTTTAAGCGCCGTATCATCTTCACGCACCTTGCCGATAAGCGCTTTGAAGATCGGAAGGGCCTTGCGGTCCCGGATGCCCAATTTTTCGAGCATGATGCTCGCGCGAAGCTGGTTTTGCGTCGCGATCGTGTCCAGCACCCCGTCCTTGCCGAATCGCGCGGCCATTTTTTCGTGAAGCCGCGAAATCGTATCCACGTCGGAACGCAGGAGCCGCGCAATGTATTTTTCCGAATCCATGGTTAAAGCGCGATCGTTTCGATCGAGAAATCCCGCCAGCGCGGATCGTCGTCGAATTCCTGACGCGTCAGCAGACCGCCTTTCGCCCCCATATGCTCGACTTTGGATGTCGCATTCGCGGAACCGAGCCGCAATGCAAGCGCAACATCGCCGTTTGCACGCATCAGGCCCGCCGTAAAACCGGAGCCGAACGCATCACCCGCGCCCGTGCGGTCCCGAACGGCCTGTTCCGGAAAAATACCGGCTTTCCAGAGCGTCTTCCCGTCTGACGCGTACACCCCTCCCGGTCCCTGCGTCATGACCGCGATACCGTCGATCGCCTCGTCGAATTTTTTAAAAACCGCATTTACATCATCATAAGAAATGCCGAGTAATTTCGCCGCCTCCTCCTGATTCACGATAAATACGTTCACTTTTTTCAAGAACGGAGAGAGCGCCTCGAACCCGAGCGCCAAATCCCTCCCGCCCGGATTCCACACCACGCGCGTTCCGCACCGTCCGGCGGATTCAAGCGCCGCTTTCGCAATGCCAAGATCGCCCGACAACGACGACAAATACATCCATGCGCAGGGAATGTCGTCCCACGGAATGTCCTCGTGGCGCAATTTCTCATTCGCGCCGCGATACGCCAAAATAGTCCGCTCGCCCGACTCATGTTCCAAGATCACCGAGTATCCGGTCGGCGTTCCGGCGTCGCGCAAAAGCCACTCTACGCCCACGCCTTCTTTTTCCACTTCGTCCGCGACCGCGCGGCCGAGTACGTCGTCTCCGACGCGCGCGACGAGTGCCGTTCGGAATCCCTGCCGCGCGAACGTTACGGCCGTATTCGTGGCAGCCCCTCCGGTACCATAGAAAACTTCATCCACTCCGATCTTCGAGCCTAATTCGACCGCTAACGCTTTGCCGGTCGCAAAGCTCTGCGACTTCATCACTTTGAACGCCGCGCTCTTAAGCAGGGTGTCGCGGGTCGCCGAGCCGATCGTGATCACATCGTATGCCATTGTTTCCATTGTATCGGCATGTGCCCCAAAAGAAAAAGGGCAGTCCAAGGGGAGTCCTTTTCTGATTCCTAAGGACTCCCCTTGAAACTACCCCCATGCTACTTCTTCGGCGGCTTCACATCCTTGCCGGTGGGCGCGAACTGTGAACCGAATGCCACGCCCGCGGGAATCGCCTTCTTCATGCGTTCCGCGAGCGGCCCGAGCGTTCCCGTCCGCTCGGGCTTCGCCTCCGGTTTCCACGCCTGTCCCTGCCCTTGCCCGTGGCGTGTCGGCTGACCGCTTTTCTTGGCCATGGTGACTCCTTTCCCGTGATGCCTCCTTGGGTTTTGTTTTTTGCTTCCTACCCTGATAAGAATATACAGTGATCAAGCAAAAACGTCAAGTTCTGCTTTCCGACGGAACCGGTTGGGGCGCGAATGCGGCTTTCAGCGAGTTCGCCCACTCGCGGAGCTTGGACGTGCCAGGCGGCAACGGATCGCAAGCGAACAAATAGAGGATCGCCCAAACAAGAAAAAGAATCCCGTTACTCATCCAGTTCACCACCCCAAATTCCAAGTTCGAGAAAATGAGCGGCACATAGATAACAGGGATGCCGATGCGTATGAATTTTATCGGTAGCAGTGTTTTCTTGGGGTTCGCAAACCCACGCGACACCCGATCAAGCCCTTGCTTCTCGCTCCATTGAGCGAATATCGAGTAGATGAAAAAAAACGCGCTTCCAATAAAATAAATGGGGAGTTGGGTAAAAAAAGCCAGAAAAAAATAGACCACTGAAATCACCAAACTCAACGCGGCCGTCAGAAAAAAATTCGTCTTCCCTGTCAGCCGTTGGAACCAATGGCTGAACCGCTCGAATTGCAAAATCAGCCAGTTATCCGCTGCTAAAAGCGCGTTCATTGCCACTTCCTTTCAAAGAAAATTTCCTGCGTCTAGCAGGAAATATACCACATCTCGCCAATATCGTCAGTTGTTCGACACTCGGTGTCTAACAGATGTGAGCAATCATCCCTTCCGTTGGATCGCGCGCCGAGCCGCCGCCACAATATGCTCGGGCGCCATGCCGAAGTGCTTGATGAGTTCCTGCGGTTCGCCGGATTCGCCGAACCGGTTGGCAACGCCCACAAATTCAATGGGAACGGGGTGATTGCGCGCGATCACTTCGGCAACCGCTGAACCCATGCCGCCGTTGATCTGATGTTCTTCGACGGTCACGAGACACCCTGCATCCTTTGCGGCTTTAAGGATGGTTTTTTCATCCAATGGCTTTACGGTGTGATTATTGATGACACGAACGGCAGTCCCCTCCTTTTCGAGTTCCGCAGCCGCAAGGAGCGCGTTATGAACCAGAGGACCGCATGCGACGATCGCAACGTCCGGTTTTTTATCCGGCTCGTAAAAAATTTCCGCTTGTCCGATCGTAAATGGTGTTTCCGCGGTCGTGAATACCGGTGTTTTTTCGCGCGCGAACCGCAAATAGACCGGACCGGCAAATTCGGCGGCCGCCGCCGTGGCTTTGCGCGCCTCGATCGCATCGCAGGGCACGATGACCGTCATGTTTGCGATCACGCGCGTGATGGCGATGTCCTCGATCGCCTGATG
Source organism: Candidatus Niyogiibacteriota bacterium (assembly GCA_016177385.1). Lineage (GTDB taxonomy): Bacteria > Patescibacteriota > Minisyncoccia > HO2-45-28 > HO2-45-28 > JACOYI01. The sequence goes on along the minus strand of JACOVJ010000054.1, from coordinate 31,922 downwards.
CGTCGCGCCGTCCGGCCCCACCGAAACTCCCGCGTGCGCCCCCGCAATGACCACATGCCGCTCGTTATAACAAATGGTGGTCCGGATCTGTTCCCAGTTCCTGCCCGGAGAGAACATCGCGTAGGAAGAAATGAACGGGATTTTCCCCATGGCGTTCAAGCCGGAGGCAACCGATGCCATATTCTGTTCGGCGACGCCGATCTCAATGAAACGCTCGGGAAATTTTTTGGCGAACCCTTCTGAACGCGTGGATTCCGTAAGGTCGGCGCAAAGCACGACGACGTTTTTGTTCCTCTCCCCCGCCTCCACCACGCCCTCGCCGTAGCCGTTGCGCGTGGGCGCTTGCTCGAGTTTATCGAGTTCTAAAATATTTTCGGCAAGTTTTGCTTTGGAATTGATAGACATGGAAATCAAAAGAATCCGATTATCGCCTTTTCGAGACACGCAAAATATCCCAGCGAGATATTTTGCTCTATCCTCGGCTCGCTCGTTTCGCGTATACGCTTTGCGTAATTATACGCGAAACCCGTGCCCGCTCGCCTGGAGAGATGCAGGCGCTTTTGCGTAAGCAAAACGCCCCTTCTGCGGACGGTCTCAAAAAGGGATAATTGGATTCTTTTCTTATTCATGCTCGCTTTTTATTTTCCCTCCGAGTGTCCGCAATTCGGCAAGTGCGGCCTTCGCCTCGTCGGGTTTCGGCGGCTTGCCGTGCCATTCGAATTTGCGCTCCATATACGACACACCTTTGCCGGGGATCGTATGCGCCAGGATCATGGTCGGCTTTTCGTACACCGCCTTCGCTTCCTCGATCGCCGAGTGCATTTCGGCAAAATCATGGCCGTTCGCATCGATCACGCGCCAGTTGAACGCCTCGTATTTTGCGCGTAACGGCTCAAGCGGCATCACGTTTTCCGTGAACCCGTCGATCTGGATGTTGTTGCGGTCCATGATGGCGATCAGATTCCAGAGTTTGTGTTTGCCCGCGAGCATGGCCGCCTCCCACGTCTGCCCCGCCTGATGCTCGGCGTCCGACATCAGACAATAGATATAATTTTTCCGGTCGTCCATGAGCGCGGCAATGGCCATACCAATGGCCTGGGAAAGCCCAGAACCCAGCGGGCCCGACGTCGTTTCGATCCCGGGAAGCGATGTGCGGTGCGGATGGCCCTGCAGGCGCGTTCCGAATTTGCGAAGCGTCTTTAATTCTTTGACGGGAAAATATCCCGCATGCGCCATCGTTGCATATTGCACAGGACAAATATGGCCGTTCGAGAGGACCAAACGGTCGCGGTCGGGCCAGTCGGGATTCCGAGGATCGTGATTTAACACATGAAAATACAAAAGCGTGAAAATATCCGCCATGCCCAAAGGGCCCGCGGAATGGCCAGAGCCGGCCGTGACCAATTCATCAACCAGCGATTCGCGGATCTGATTCGCTTTTTCTTCCAGCTCTTTGATTGTGTCGTCGTGCAAATGAGGCATGAAAATCTATGAAACCGCCTGCGTTAAATTTGCGATCGCTCCTTCCACGTCGGGCGCATCAAAAATCGCGGATGCCGCCACCAACCAGTCCGCGCCGGCGTCTTTCAATTCTTTCGCATTCCGCGCCGAAACGCCGCCGTCGACTTCTATTGTACAGGAAGGGCATGCTGCACGTAAGGCTCGGAGCTTGTCCGTGGTGCCCTCCTGTATCGCCTGTCCGGCGCGACCGGGAATGACCGACAGCAGCTGGACGCAATCAACCGCGCTCCAATAGGGCTTGGTCACTTTCCAGTCGGTTTCCGGACGGACCGCAATGCCGACCCCTATTTTCGCGTCGCGGCATTTTTGGATGACGAATGAGGGGTCGTGCGCAGCTTCCTTATGAAAAATGATGCGTGTCATCGGGTCAAAAAGCCATCCCTCGAGGCGCATATCTATTTCGGCAAGCATCAAATGCGCCTCGATCGCTAAGGGGGTTTCGAAGCCGACTAGTTCGCGCGCATCATGCCAGATCGTATTTTCGGTGAACGTGCCGTCCGCAACATCCAGGTGGACCGTATTAAAACCGAATTTCTCCGCGAGCGGCTCAAGCATGCGGATGCGACGCACGACCTCCTCGAATGTTTCGGCGTTAATGGCGGGAATCAGCGCGGTCATACGGGATCGATTTTTTTAATACGGCGCAGGTGACGCTCGTCACGCGAAAACGGGGTCTTTAACCACAGGTCGATCGCGCGCTGGGCCATGAGAAAATCCATAAACCGCGCGCCAAGCGATAGGATGTTGGCGTCATTGTGATCGCGCGAAAGTTTGACAACGCGATCACCGTGCCCAACCCATTGCCCGCCGTAAAATACGACGGCGCGAATTCCGCGAATGCGGTTCGCGACCATCGCCTCGCCTTGGCCGGAACCACCCAAAATAATACCGCGCGATTCCGGGTCCGCAGCCACTGCTTCGGCGGCCGGACGAATAAGATCGGGATAGTCGTCTTCGGGGTCGAACCGCGCGGGACCCCTATCCTCGACTGCGTGGCCGAGTTCCGTGAGGTATTTTTTAATTTTTTCTTTCAGTTCAAAACCGGCGTGATCGGATGCAAGATAGATTTTCACAAAATTGGAGTGAGTAAGAATGCCTCGCAGGGGCATTCGAGCGTGTCGAGAAAAGAAAATGGAAAGCGCGTAAACGCCTAAAGATAATTTTTCAAACTCTCGATGTGCTTTAAGAGCATCGCGCCGTACCCCCATTCGTTGTCGTACCACGAAAGCACTTTAACGAGATCACCTGCAACCACCCGCGTCATCGCAAGATCCACGATCGAGCCGTGCGGGTCGCGCAAAATATCCGTCGAAACCAGCGGCTCCTCGGTCACGCGCAGGATCCCTTTCCATTCTTTGGATGCGGCGGCCGCACGGAAAATATCATTGACCTCCTCGGCCGACGTTTGGCGCTCTGCTACAAACGTGAAGTCGATGAGCGAGCCCGAGATCACGGGCACCCGCATCGCAATGCCGTCGAACCGCCCCTCGGCCCCCGGAATGGCTTTGACCACCGCTTCGGCCGCGCCCGTGGACGATGGCGAAATATTCACGCCGGCCGCGCGCCCCCTGCGAAAATCCTTGGTCGCGGTGCCGTCCACCAATCCCTGCGATGCCGTATATCCATGCACCGTATTGAGCAGCGCCTTTTTAATGCCCGGATTTTGCATCAGAACCGCCATGACCGGCGTTGCGGCGTTCGTGGTGCAGGATGCGTTCGAGGTGATCTTTCCCGCCGCCGCAAAATCCATGCCGACATTCGGCGTGAATGTCTTGGTTTCCCCCTCGTCTTTTGCCGGAGCCGTTATCACCACGCGCTTCGCTCCCGCATCCAGATGCGTTTTTGCTTTTTCGTACGAATCAAAAACGCCCGTGGACTCAACGGCAATATCGATGCCGAGCTCGCTCCACGGCAGTTTTGCGGGGTCCTTTTCCTGCAAAAACCGGATGCGCGTTCCGTCCACGACGAGATATCCGTCCTCGGTCGAAACTTCTTTTTCGTATCGCCCGTACACGGAATCGTGCGCGAGCAAATATGCAAGATTCGCACAACTTCCGAGGTCGTTGACCGCGACGATCTCAATGCCGCGCTCGCCGAATGCGTGGCGGAAAAATACCCTGCCGATCCTGCCGAAACCGTTGATCGCGATTTTCATATCACTAGTATACCAGATTATGCGGCGGCCGGGCTTTGCTTTTCGCGTTTTTGCAGATACGCATACGTGGCGAGCGCCGCCTTCACGGCATCGCCCGCCGAAACGTTGTTCTGTTTGTACGGATCATCCGTGATATCGCCCGCTGCAAAGATACCGGCATGCGACGTGGAGGCGTGCTTGGAATCGATGATCACCTGTCCCCATTTATCGAGCTCAACTAGGTCCTTGACCATTTCGGAATTAGGAACCGAACCGATCTCGACGAAAATGCCGTCGACCTCAAGAACTTTTTCCTCGCCCGTCGCGCGGTCTTTATATTTCAAACCCGATACGGTTTTGTCGCCCAACACCTCAAGCGTTTGGGCATTCAGAATGATGTCTTTCAATTTCGGGTTCTTTTTGATCTCTTCCTGCGTCACCGGATCGCCCTTAAGCGCTTCGCCGTATTCTATAATGGTAACTTCGGACGCATACGGAAAAAGATCCTGTACGGCTTCGAGTCCCGCATTTCCGCCGCCCACGACCGCCACGCGCTTACCCGAAAAAAGCGGCGCATCACAGGTCGAGCAATACGCGACACCCTTGCCTTCGAATTTGTCCTCGCCCGGAATGCCGAGTTTGCGTCTTCGTGCCCCCGCGACGAGGACAATGGTTTTGCCGATGTAGGCGTTCCCCTTATCCGTATCCACTTCAAAATCGCACATGCGCTCCTCACCGACAGCGCCTGCCTGTCCGGTAGGCAGGCACCGCTCCGCGCGCACTTTTACGGCACGCTCCGGCATCGCGATGGCCACCTGCTCGGAATAGGCGCGGACATGCGCCTCGAGTTTTTTTGCAAGGTCAAATCCCGAAATATGCGGCTCGCCGATCCAATTCTGAATATCGTCCGACACGATGGATTGCCCGCCGAACGATTCGGTGATAAGCAGGGTCTTCAGTTGTTTGCGCGCGGCATACACGGCCGCAGCGCACCCGGCCGGCCCGCCGCCGATGATGATAACGTCATAAAGCGCCGCCATATAGAATTACTCCCCCGCTGCCTGAAGCGCCGCCTGGATCTCTTTGTCGATCTCGGAAAACGGAACGGCTCCGACCACGGATTTTCCGTTCACGAACGTGGTCGGGGTTCCCGAAACACCGAGGTCATTGCCGCCCGACGACTCTTTTTCAACCAATTCGCGGTATTTACCGGAATCAAGGCATGCATCAAAAGATTCCTGGTCGAGGCCTAGGGTCAGCGCGAATTTCTTAAGGTTGGTGTCGGCAAACGCCCCTTCATTCTCGCCGCTTTGATGGTTGTAAAGATAATCATGATACTCCCAGAATTTTCTCTGCTCGCCCGCGCATCGGGCGGCCTCTGCCGCCCTGAACGATTCCTCACCCAAGAACGCAAAATCGCGGAAGATGAATTTTACCTGTCCGGTTTTCACGTACTTATCCTTGATCTGCGGAAGTGTCTGCTTGAAAAACCGTCCGCAAAACGGACACTGGAAATCCGCGAACTCCACGAGCGTAACGGGCGCTTCGGGATTGCCCAGCACAAAATCCCCCGGCTCGGCCTGAAGTAATCGCTGCGCATCCTCGGACGCGCCCGCAGCGGCCGCTTGCTGGTCTTCGCCGTCCGGCGCTTTTGCGGTTTTCCCGCCGCTTGCATACATAATGGCTCCCGCCACGATCACGGCCGCAAGCAGGATCGTCCCGGGAATGATGAACGGCGACTGCTTCTCTCCCCCTCCACTTTCGTTGGTTGTTGAGTTTTCCATATGCCTAAAATGCTACCACATCCCAAAATGCCGCCGCAACCAAAACCGCGCTGCAGTTGGCATCACATCAATAATAGGTCGCTGGATAGATTAAGTTACTGAGGCTCGGCCTCATACTTTATTCATGTTATCATTCCTTTATGAGAAAAGAAAGCTTTGCGGAAAATGAGATATATCATATTTATAACCGCGGCGTTGAGAAGAGAAATATCTTCTCAAATGAAAAAGATTATTACAGATTTATTCATAATCTTTTTGAATTCAATGACGAAGCACCCGCTCTTGATGCCCATTGCAAGCCCCACATCAAATCGTATGAGGCCGAGCCTCATACATCAAGGAAACAATTGGTGGATATTTTGATATTTACGCTGATGCCAAATCACTTTCACTTGTTGGTGCGCGCAAAAGATGAGAGTGGGGTTCCAAGATTTATGCACAAATTGGGAACTGGTTATGTAATGTATTTCAATCAAAAATATAAGCGCGTCGGCCCTCTTTTTCAAGGGAAATTCAAGGCGATTCGCATTGACCGCGAATCGCATCTCATGCACATTCCCCATTACATACACATGAATCCGCTTGATCTGCAAAACGTACGGGTACGAGGCTCGGCCTCATTAAGTGTGCGGATGCAATTTTTAGAAAACTATCGATGGAGCAGTTTTCCGGATTATATGGGAAAGAAAAACTTCCCGTCGATAACGACGCGAGATTTTCTTTTAGATTATTTTGATGGCAAACAAAACTATAAACAAAAAACTAAAGAATGGATCCGGGATTGGAAAACTAATACAGAAGAAATGGACGAAGTGGCTCTAGATAACAATGTATGAGGCCGAGCCTCGTAGAATTTAGAAATCGTCCTTGATTAGAATCTTACGAGGAAGAACCTCGAATCTTACGAGGAAGAACCTCGTGGGATTCTACTATCGAGTTCCACCCCCGATAAATTTCACGACGCTAGATTCCTATGGTTCCGCTAGTAAATATGCCGCTGCCTTGCATGTAACAAGCCTGCTTGAGCGCGACCCACTGTCAACGCTACAACCCCCCCCACTAATTTCCTGGAATTCGTCCCAACACGTTTTTACATCAGTTACAGAACAGGTGTAAACCGCGTTTCTATTTCCATCGCAGGTATCCGCGTTGTGAGTGCATTGGGTTCGCGTATCCTCTCCCGCGTTTACATATTTTACTGTATTAAATTTTTGCGAGTTGTTTATTAAAAATTTGCCATTAACTTCCAATCTATCCCAAATAGAAACTCTGCGCTCCGCACCACCAGATTTATTTCCAACAATCATCAACGTTTTGAATGTTTCTGTATCATTTGATATTTCTGCTCTGTTAGTAACACTGTCAGGGGAAGCGGTCCAAGCAGAAGAGAAGCGAATCGGATTAGAACCGATGTCGACGGTGCCATTAGTATTTAAAGTAATTCTCGGCGCGTTAGCTTGTATGAAATTCACCGCGTGATTTGTGGTTGCGCCGATTGCCAAATCAGTACCACCGCCCTCAAATATTTCTCCCGTAATTTCCGAGGGTGTTGTTATCTTAATTCCGTTGCCAGCCAGTTTCGTAGTTTGAACTACGTGCAACTTCGCCCCCGGCGCCGCCGTCCCGATGCCGACATTACCGGATACGATCAATCCGTTTACGGGCGCCGGATTCACGCCTGCATAAGAACCGATCGCGGCTCCACCGGAAATATTAAGCCCGCTAGGCGCATTGATATTCCCGCTTTTATCCATTGTTAATTTGGGGACTCCGGCGCCATTTTGAACTTCGAATAGACGGCTGTCTTTGAACAAATCGTAGGTTGCGTTAACACTCAACCCACCTGCGCTCGCGAGCGCCGCGCGATTTGAAGCATCCACATAGGTAATCGTCGTTCGCGCCTTGGTCTCGCCGTTCTGCGCCAATCGAATCGCATCGCCCACTTTAAATTGTGGGGATGTGATGAAAATCTCATTTAAACCCACCCCATCAATATTCGCTTCCTCCAATTTAGATGAGCCCGCCTCAACATCCAGCGTCCCGCGAACCGTGAGCGTGCCATAATTTTCATTGCCGGAAGGCGATGCCGTGGGATCTGTAAGATCAAAAGGGCCGCCCACCCCCAATTTGTTGAAAAATACGCTGTCGCCGTCCACCGCAATGCCAAGCGGCGTGGTAAGTACGCCGTCTTCGTTCAGCCATCCCGACCCTACCACGTTCCCGCTGCCGTCCACGCCGAAAACGACCTCGCCCGCCGCATTCTCCACGCGAATGATCGAGGGAAGAATATCAATGCGGGTATTCCCGCTCCCTTGGCTGAACGCGGCATCCACCGTGATCGTTTCAATGCCGTTGATCAAACCGACACTCAAAACCGTATGGCTCTCCGGAAACGTTGGGAATCCGACGTATGCCGTGATCCGGTCGCCGATATGCGCCTGCCGGAAAAAGTCCGTGGTGCCTCCGGCGGCCGGCGTTATCTTGTTCCCCGCGACCTGAACATTCGAGATCGTATAGGCCGCCGGCTGTTTTACGGTGAACGTCGCCAGACCCGGATACGCCCCCTGTACATTGATACCCACGCGGTTCGAGACCCCTTCGGCGGTCGTAATGAGCGACGGTTGCGGCTGGATGACCGGCTCTTCAAATACCCATCCGGCGGCAGCTCCCCCGCCCGTGCCCGCGCCCGCGCCGATCGGCTGCCATGTCTGACCATCGTACGAAACCGCCAACTGATCGGTAATTCCGGTGCCGGCGACATTATAGGTAATTTCCGCGCCGCCCAAATTAAGAACGCCGGCCCGAAGGCCAAGACCCCCATAGATGTCCATAAAAAAACCGGGAATCGCTCCGGATTCGGTCTGGTCACACGTCGCGACAACGCCGCTGTAAAATCCGTTGCAAATACGAATTCCTCCCGGTCGCTGGGGGGATGTTTGGGGCTGCAAATATTGCATTAAATACCGCGTTATCGCATCACCAGCCGGTTTAAAATGGATATTTTGAACATCTTCTATGTTGCCATCCAGACCCGCGGTCGTTCGAGCAAAAACGTGACTGAAAGAAAGTAAATATACGCCTCCCGCGACCACCATGAATGAAAATAAAATCAACTTTCTCATTGTGCTGAAGTTCCTCCTCGTAATGCTTCCAATACCCGCGCCTTTTCGGCATCGGAGACAACGGGCACTTGCGATGCGCGCAATGATTGCAGGACTTTTGCCCGATCTTCGGGCGCGATCGGCGCCGCTTCCGATTGCCGGAGCGCATTTAATACATCGGCGCGAATTTCCGCCTCTGTTTTCGGCCGGTTGTAATTTAGAAGGATCGCAACAAAACCGATAACCGCGATGGCAGCAACGCCGATGTAAATCCAATTCTGGGGATTTTTCCAAAAATCTTGATGGTAGATCAACCCTTGTTCTCCGTTCATTGCTGGCGTCGTTTTAAGGCTGCGGGATAAGTTTTCTCCATTGAATGGTATTTGTTATGGTATCAATCCCGCAGAAATATACGAAACCGGCACCTTTATTAAATATCATGCGCCCAAGTTCGCTATCCCCATTAGAGCCGCCGCAATCTTCGGCTGGAGGATAACCGCCCCCCACATCAACCGCATCTATCTGGAGATATCGGTACCCCGAGAAAACGGTTGATTTATCTCCCACGATCAGTTGATCGGCAACCCATAACGACCCGTTCTTCATTTGCGGATCGGTCCCTTCGTGCAATGGCCGCGCGACATTCGGGTCGTCATTGGGCGCCAATACGGAGGGTTCGGTGAATGCGCCCGCGATATACGTGATCGCAAAAATAATGGCGGCGCCTACGGCAATTTGCACCAATGGCTTCACCATTGCTTCGGCTGTCATAGATGTATTTTACCACGCGACAGGTTCGTGCAAACTGCAAGTTATCCACACACGGAACAAAGAGCGGCCCCCGAGGGTAGTCCTTTTCTGATTCCTAAGAGTTTCACAAAGGGGAGTCCTTAAGAACCAGAAAAGGACTCCCCTTTGTGAAAAAAAAATCCCCCCACCCGTTAAAAACGGGTGGGGGGAAGCTGGTGAGCGCGCCGTCGGCATTACTGAATACCGATACTGAGATTGCCCGTCGGCGACTGAAACGCCATCTCATCGGACAATGCCTCGATGTTCGGCGTGCAGTCGGTTGTCGGACACAGCGGCGCGTTCCATGCGGCAGCCGCTTCGATACCCGCATAGAAAACGATGGCAGATCCGGAGCTCGGCAACGGGGCCGACTGACAGCCGCGAGTCGTCGTATCCTTCTCCGTTGCCGGCGAAGTGCAAAGAAACGCGATGCTCGAATTCGGAAATGATGCGTCGGTCCGGAAAAAGGAGATTTCCGCCTGCCGGAACTCGAGCGGCCAGTTACCGAACGTGAGTTCGAGCACGGGCGCCGAACCGTAATAGACCGGCGGCTGCGGCTCAGAGAACGCAAGAGAAGATGGCGCGAGCGTAACGGTCGCCTCCGTTGTCTGGCCCGACTCCACAACGATGTTCCCGACCGAGCCGTACGATAGGAGGGTCAGCCACTGGTAAAAGCCGCCCAGCAAATCATCGCGAAATGCGGGCACTTCCACCGTGTAGGTGCCGACAGGAACCGCGAGCAGAGCATCCGTGTCCGGCCAAGCGAGGGATGCAAAATACTTGGCACCCGCCGATTCCTTCAGCTCGATGATGAACCACTTGGTCGCGGAGTTGATGAGCGCGTTCAAACCGCGCTCGGGCCAATTCATATGGAAGCCGACGTAGCCCATCGGCGTACCGTCGGGCGGCGGATTGCCGTCCTCGTCCACGACGACGATCGGGTCATCTCCATCTCCGGTCGAGCCGGCGCAGGAAGACATGCCCATGAATGCCAACGTCAGAATGACGCCGGCGAACACACCCCACAGAAACGAACCGTTTTCGTGTTTCATCGCGCTCTCCTTTCCAGAATGAGCAACTTACTTATCCACAGTTTATCCACCCCTAGGACTCCCCTCGGGGCGAATAGTGGTTTGCAAGGTACAGGATGCGCCCATTATAGCACAAAACAGGAGCATGTCAATATGTCCTTGTCAAGTCGAGTTATCCGCATTTTCACAAAGGGTAGTCCTTAGGAATCAGAAAAGGACTCCCCTTTGGGTTATCTTCCCTTGTTGCGCATCAAATCTCGCGGAATTCGGGGCGGATAGGTTGGACGTTCAGGCGAACGATAAATGTCTGCGGCGACGAAACGCCGTCCGATAAACGCACAACGATATCATGCCCGCCTTCCGCCGCGGCCGGCGTCGTAACAATATGGAACCGCGACGTGTTGGGATCGCAGACATCATTCAAACATACGATCGGGTCGACCGAGAATACATATTGCGTCTCCGGCGGCAACCTTGCGCTGGATGCGGAGAGATCGATCGTCCCCGTATAATTATTTCCGGTAACGATATTCACATCGATGGATGACGACTGCGCTTCTTCTACGCTGATCACCCTGACGCTGATGTCGCAATCATATGGAGGCGGCAATTCATCGGGAAATGGATCTACGCAGTTTGCTTGGTAATACTGCGGCGGCAAAATAACATCAATATTCTCGATGGCGGTGGCGGACGGCGGAGACCCGCCGCTTGCCGCGATCACCTTTGCGTGATGCGTGCCGGTCGTAGAATAACCCGGATGCGTCACGTCTTGAGGTGTATTACCGGGTGCGATCACTCGATTCGGACCGGAACCGCACTCCGTCGGCGACGATGCAGTCGGCACATCCGTTGCGGTACTCGCGCAATCCCACCAAAAAGAATACGTGATGGACCCCGCGGCATTAACAACGCTCGCCGTCATCAAAAAACTATTGTTTATATAGACCGTATCCGGCGCCGATAATGCAACGGAAAAGTCGGCGGTTTCCGATACATCAATGGAAGAAAAGCGATTTTCGGCCGTTCGCGTATCGCGCTCCACAATGACTTTAGGGGTGTACGAAAGCACGCTTGCATCATAGATATAAATATGATCTACGACTTGCGTCGTGTCCGATTCCGCCTCGCATTTTATGCCGTAATCATTCGGTAACGAACATCCACCACCGGCCGTATCATCCGGCAACTCTCCGCACCCTCCCTCGGCTTCCGGTTTATCGATATCGCCGACATTCAGCGTATTATTGTCACAATTCCACCAAAACGAATACGTAATGGTCGGGGGCGGACTCGGAAGGTCGCTTTTTGTATCGGTTACGTCCGCGGTCAGCGCAACGGAAAGCGGTTCGGGACCGGAGGACGGATTAGGCGTCAATGAAACGGAAAAGTCCGGTGAGGTGCTACCTCCCCCTCCGCCCGGCCCGCCCTCCTCTCCGGGTGGTGGTTCCTCTCCGGGCGGGGGCGTCACTTCCGTTGTGCCAACGCACGCTGCGCCGGTTCCGGTTACGCCATATTCAATCGGTGTTCCAACGTTGCCGCGGAAATGAATCCATCCGATAACATCCGAACCCCATGCGTAGCCCGACCAATTGCAACCGGAAACCGTCACGCCATAATCTTTGCTAGCGGCGCCGGTGTCCGTATTTACAACACCATCTCCATCGCTATCGTTACGCAAGCGAATCCACCCGTCCCAACCGCCTGCCGCGCCGGGCGCGAGCAATGCTTTCGCCCAGCCGGTCACGGCGCCGCTCGTGCCGTTAAAAATCGCGCGGCAGCCACTGAGATCGGGGCATAATGCACCATCATTTGCAACGCCATCGCCGTTATAATCCGCAAATGCAATCCACCCAATGGCATCCGACCATGCGTATCCCCCCAAAACGCCGTTATCGCCGACATTGACGCCATACGTTGCGCCGTTAAAACTGATCCAGCCGAGCGTGTCCGCCCATGCATATCCCGAGAGATTACCGCCCGCAGCAAAAATCCATCCCGCGTATCCCAGCGCGAGTATTCCTGCAAACACAACAATAAATGAAAGCCGTTTCGCTATATCTTCTATTGTATCGCGGACGTGGTTGACAAACGATACGCGTCCTGTGTATATCTGTTGGCCGCATCCCATGCCATCCAGCTCGTGAGCCCTGCGTCATACACGGCCTGCATTTCTTTCCGCACCATCGCCGCGTCGTATTCCGCGCCGAGGTCAAAATCCTGCAGCCACGGCCGGAGTTTGGCGGGCGTGGAACTTGCGGCGATAAGGCGGCGCGATGCCACGCTCATGGCATCATAAATAATTTCGTAGGGATGCGCGGCGGGATTGCCGAAATTTTTGTAGGTCGCAGGATAGTGCGACGGATACACCATCGGCGCAATGTAATCGAAATAGGGTGCCGCGCGTTCGAGCACCTGCCCGATATTGAGGTCGTCGGTGTTCACGGTCACCATGCCGAATAGATCGACGGACAGCGGAATGGGCGTCGGAACGTATACCAAATTGTCCTGAATGCGGCGCGGTTTGGAAAAACGGACATCGAGGGAATCCCGCAAATAGGCGAAAAATTTTTCGATGACCTCGGCCGGCGGCGTTACCTTGTCCCAATAATCGTACGCGATGTCCTTCATGTTGCCGTCCGACGGGAATCGGATGTAATCGAAATTGATCTCATCGAATCCGGCGCGCTCGGATTCCTGCGCGAGTAACGCGATATAATTCCAAAAGTCCTCGGCCGCCGGGTCCACCCACGGGATCCCTTTCCGGTCCTTCCACATAGCGCCGCTTTTGGTTTTAACGGCGTATTCGGGATGGACTGAAAGAAAATACGGGTCTTGAAAAACGCTGATGCGCGCGATCGCGTAAATATTTTTGGAATGCAATTCGCGGATGAAATCACGGATATCGGGGACCAAGGGTTTTACGGAGCCCAGTTCCCGGACATACGAATTGTCCATATCGAACGCGACGCGGCCGGTGTAGTCCTTCACATCAATGACGATGGCATTCAATTCCGTGCGGTCAACGAAATTCGCGAGTTTCCCGCGCCACGCTTTGTCGCCCGCGACGTAACTGGTCATGTAAATGGCGCGGACCAGCTCCGGGGTCGCGAGGTGCGCTGTGCGTTCTTGGACGGGCTCATTTTTGAGCGCGACATACGCAACATTTGCATCGTTCCCCACGCTCCACGTCAAAAAAATAGCGGACCCGGCCGCTACAAAGACAACAGGGAGCGTGATGTTCGGATGGAATAATTTAGAGATCATTGCATTGAAAACCCCGAGGGGAGTCCTTTGGGTGCATAAACTGTGGATAAGTATGAGTTATCCACCCCGAGGACTCCCCTCGGGGTCGGGGTTGCTTTTAAAAAAAGAGCGGCCATTTTCCCATTTTAGCACAGCGCCGAAGTGGCCGACGGAATACCGGGGCGGCAAACGAAATACTTTGCGCGTTCCCCTACCGTACTCGCCCATCATATTCATTCCCGCGGCCTGTCCGGACAGAACCGCGCTTGACCAATTCTGCGACCCCTGAGGTTCGCCGTCCGCCGCGCACCGCATCGCATCCCCGGCGGCCCATACGTTTGGAAACTCGGTTTCCAAGTATTTGTTTACCACAACTCCGTTTGGAAGCCTCGCTTCCAAGTTCTTGGAAGCGAGGCTTCCAAGAATTTTTCGCGGAACAAAATCCGGCTCGCATTCGATCCCGATCGCGATCGCAACGCAATCTGCGACAATGTCGCGCCCTGCGGTCGTGCGGATCCGCACCGCTCCATTATTCTCTTCCATTTCGCGGACCGCATCACCGAAAATCGCCCGCACCCCGTTTTTCTTCCACAAATCGGTGAGTCGGTCGTGGTCGGCGGGGTCGACCCATTTGCCGCTCCAAAATTGCGGGCCGCGCACCAGAAACGTGACGTCGAATTTTTTTGTCCGGAAAATCTCGGCAAGCTCTAAAGCGATAAATCCCCCGCCGGCAACAATGACCCGACCGACCGACCGCCTCGCTGACTCGCCTCGCTTCGCGAGCGAAGCGGGAGTTCCGGCCCGCCTAGACGCGAGGCTGGCGAAGCGGGCCGGATGCCTGTTAAAAAATTCGCGCAGGCGTAGGGCGTCGTCGAGCGTATGCAGACGGAATATGCGTTCCGATACAACCTCGTCGTGCGGCCATTCCACGGGACGGCCGCCTGTTGCGATAAGTAAGGCATCATATTCAAATGTCTTCCCGGATGCGGTCTTTACTTCTCCTCCCGAGGTTCGCCCTCGAATTCGAGGTCGAACCTCGATCACGCGTTCGGAGGGAAACAGCCGGATGTTTCGCTCTGCATAATCGCGGAGCGTGCGCATCATCACCCGCTCGCGTTCCAATTCTCCCGAAACATACGCCGGAAGCGAAACCCGCGAATAGAGCGGATGCGGCTCCGCCGAGATCACCAGAATATCCCCTTCGCCGTCGTGCGCGCGGATGGTTTCGGCAGCCGTGATCCCCGCGATCCCGCCGCCAATGATGCAATAGCGTTTCGGCATCCCGCAAGGATAGCATTTACGCCGGCTTTTTCACTCCCAACGCCCAAAACACGAAAACGGCGATCGCAATGCCGAACGCGACCGTAATGACGTCCTTAAGGTCGGGAGTAAAGCCCAAAAACGGGACCAGCGCCATCAGGATGCCCAGAGTCCCCGCGGTCCATAATTGCCACATATCCCATAGTATTGCGTTTTATGTGGAAAACGCAACATGTCAAGTGCGCTACCATAAAAGAATGGAACGCGCGCTCTTTGCGGCATTTGAAGGATGGCAAAACAGGAAATGGGGGGCCAAGGAACCGGGTCTCGAAGCGTGGATGAAAAACGCCCAGGAGCGGGAAGCGCGTCTGGCGCGGGCCGCTTATCACGAGTTCGCCGGTTCGTGGGCCAAACAAAAACTCGGAGAAAATTTTTCTCCGGCGCACGCTCTGATTTTGCTTGCCGAAAACGAGACCGCGCTTTTTTACGCCTACGAAATGAAGCATGCCGGACCCCGGGAATCGTGGTACCTGAAAAAAGCCGAGCGCTGGCAGTACCGCCAGCCGCCGCGGCACAAAACCTCGGCGGCCGCCCTTCTTTTGGCCGGCGTCCTCGAAAATACTGCGTTTTTTGTTTTGAATCACACGCTCGCGGCGCTTTCCGGCGGAAATGCGTCTTCGGCAGGCCGGCACCGAATGGAAACCGTGGCCTCTGCCGCGATCGAGCGCCTGATCGCTTCAGGCATTCACGAGACGACGCCGCCGATCCATTGGTGGCTGGAAAAATTCAGCGCAGTAAAAAATAATGCGCGCTTGCAAAGAGCACTTAAAAACTCAAGCAACAAAACGACCGCAGAAACGACCTCGAATATCTTTAAGGAACGGGGGCTGGAAGTGATCGCGCCCGCCGACCTCGACCGCCTGTTCGATGCCGCTTATTCCCTTGTTCATGGACAGGTCGGCTGGCGAATACTCAATGGACTTTGCGCGCCCGATAAAGAACCTCTTTTTGAATTACTCGACCATAGAAACCGCGACGACGATCTCGATACATTTTTGAAGCAAAAAATCCCCCATCTCGAGGAAATGATCGCGGCCACGGTTTCGGAGTGCAACGAGGAGCTCACGGAAAAACTGAAGATTTTGAACGCGCTCTAGAATCCATCTCAAAAATGCATTTGGGCTCCAATCGGCGAATTTCTGTTCGGCCGCCTTCTCGGGACTCATCGTACTTCCAGTACGAATCGCCCCTGCGGCGGCGGTCTCGCGACGAAATTCGCGCGATTTCGCCTTCAAAGCCATTTTGAGATGGATTCTAATAAAAAACCCCCAAAATTCGCCGACGGGCGAATTTTGGGAGTCGAAAATCACTGATTCCAATTCCGGAAATTGGGAGGGGGTTCGGTTTCGAGCCAAATGTCATGCACATGGCTTTCCTGAAGTCCCGCCGATGTAATGCGCTCAAAAAATGTTTTTGAACGAAGCTCATCGATCGTCCGGCAACCGACGCCACCCATCCCCTGACGCAAGCCGCCCTCCAGCTGCCGAAACACATCCGCAAGCGGCCCCGCACATGGAACCAAACCCTCCTCGCCTTCGGGAACAGATTTCCTAGGATACCGATCGCCGCCCGCCTCCAGCACCGCCTTCGAACCCATCCCTCGATATTTTTTGTATCGTTGGCTGCCCCGCTGCACGATTTCGCCCGCGCTTTCGTCGGTTCGCGCCAAGAGATTTCCGATCATGATGCTATCGGCGCCGCCCGCAAGCGCCTTCACGATATCGCCCGACAACTTGATACCGCCATCCGCAATGACCGGAACGATCCCTCCCGCCGCATCCGCAACATCGGCAACCGCCGAGAGTTGCGGCCGGCCGTACCCCGTGACCATGCGCGTGGTGCAGATCGAACCGGGACCGATACCGACCCGCAATCCATCCGCACCCGCATCCATCAGAAACCTTGCGGCATCCGCCGTCACGATATTCCCGGCGACCACATCCGGCATTTCGGGAAGTTTTTTGAGCGCGCGCACCGCCTCGCCGACATTTTTTGTATGCCCAAGCGACGCATCCACGACGATGACATCGACACCGGCTTCCACCAGCGCTTTTGCGCGCTCCAGAAAATCGCCGACCGCTCCTACCGCCGCGCCCACACACAACCGCCCGTGCGCATCATGCGTCGCATTCGGAAACTGACGCCGTTTCCGGATATCCTTTTTGGTAAAAAGGCCTTTGGGACGAAAATCCGCATCCACGATGGGAAGTTTCTCGATGCGATGTTTCCACAAAATTTCTTGCGCCTGCTCCATCGTCGTTTGTTCGTTCGCCCAAATGAGTTCACCGGCTTCGTTCGACGTCATCACGTCGCCGACCAGCACGCTGTCGCCGAGCGGATCGTAATCAAAATCGCGCCGCGTCAGAAGCCCTACCAGTTTCCCCGCGGAATCAACGACCAAAAACCCGGAAATTCCTTCGTGCTCCATGCGCCGACGCGCATCCCCGATCGTCTGATTCGGACGAAGCATCTGCGGATTTACGATCTTCCCGCTTTGCCACCGCTTCACTTTTGCGATTTCTTCCACCTGATCGGCAATGGAAAGATTTTTATGGATGATTCCCAAGCCGCCCGCGCACGCGATCCCGATCGCCAACAAATGTTCGGTCACCGTATCCATCGGCGACGACACGATCGGCACCTTAAGCGAGATATGGCTGCTGAACCGGCTGTTGGTATCCACTTCGAGCGGAGAGATTTCCGAATACAAAGGACGGATCAAAACGTCATCGTAGGACAGTTCAATCGGAGCTTTTTCGATCTTTTCCACGAAGCTCTGCGCCATATCCGGCCCTCCTGTCAAAGGACTGCTGGTTTCAAAAAAGAGTACCCTATTTTTTACCGATTGGCAAGCGCGAGCGCGCCGTACAGGACCGAAAAATCGCCGAGTGCCGCTTTTTCGATTTTTGGAAGTTCCGGAAAGATCTGCGGAAGTGCGGCAAGGTGCGCCTCCGTGCGGTCGAGCGGAATCGCGGGATCTCCCAAGATCATCGAGCCGCCGAGAATAACGACATCCGGCGACCAGAAAACGATCGCATTATGAATACCGACCGCCAGTTTTTCCGCCAATTCCTCCCATAACCCCGCATCCGAGATCGTCTGCGGTTTTACGCCGAATCGGCGCTCGACCGCCGAACCCGAAACCGCCGCTTCGAACGTCAGGCGCGTTTTTGCTTCTATTATATGGTGCCCGGGCTCGAAGCCCTGCGCGCTCGCATCAATGGCGCCATTCGTGATGCGCGCGCCTCCCACGCCCGTGCTGACCGTCAGGTACGCTACAATGCCGTGACCGCGCCCGGCTCCATACGCCCATTCTCCCACTCCCGCAAGCGCCGCATCGTTTTCCAAAAAAACGGGAGCCTGCGCGATATCCTCGAGCCGCTGTTTTAGCGGCCGGCGGCGCCAATTCGGGAAATTAGGCGCATTGACCATCGTGGTTTTGTCACGGTCAAAGGGCCCCGCCGCGCCGCCCACGGCGAATTCCGCGCGCCCGGTCTTTATCAGTTTTTTTGCCGCGGCCGCAAATGCCGCCATCCCCGCCTCAAAATCCGATTCGGTCGGGATGACCAGCGGCTCACCGAAGGTTTTTCCGTCCTCTATTGTCGCAAGACGCGTTTTCGTGGCCCCGATATCGAAAAGCAAACGCATAATTCAATACACTTTAAGAATCCCAAACGTTATTCCGGATGCTCGCCTCTATTTCTAGACGCCCGCCTTTGGCGGGCAAAACCATTGTTCCCACTTTGCGCTTCTGCGGCGCAAAGCCACGGCCTTCGGCCGGCGGAAGCATGCTTCCGCCCAGCCCGACGCATCCTCCACAACGTTTGGGATTCCTGTTCATGCCATCCGCTTCTTGAATTCCTCCACCAGCGGGACCGCTTCCGGATCTACTCCGTACGCGCGCGCCAGATAAAATGTGGCCCAATCGGAAATCAACAGCATGCGCACTATTTTTTCCCACGGCCCGCTCCCTTCAAGCTCGACATCATCAACGCCGTATCCCAGTTTTTTGAAGATCGTTGCGGTTTCGGTCATCCGTTTCACGATCTTTGGATGATCGTCGAGGTCGCGCAAAAAAAGAAAATGAAAATTTCCGAAAACCGGTTTGACGGCCTGCCCGACATCAAACCCCGTCATTTCGTTGTGATTCAATTCCGGAAACACGTTGCAGAACGCGGGGCTTTTCGCTGTTTCGTTTATTTTTACTTTCCAAATATGTGAAAGCGTTTTATTGCGTCCGGACGCATAGATCATTGGGATCGATCCCGTAAGTTTTTTCGCAATGACTTTACCGCGCTTTTCGGCCGCGTCGCCGTCCAAACCGCTTGCCAGTTTCTTTATTTCCGCAAGCCCCTGCTCATCACCCATCAGTTTCAACAGCGCGCGCACATGGAACCCCAGAGCCGAGCGCGGCTGAAGATCGCCGGCGGGGATCCGGATCAGCGGGATCGAGTTTTTTTCTGCGCGTTCCAACAGTTTCCCTCCGGTGGTCATGGCCGCAAGCGCCAATCCGCGTTCCTCGGCCCGGTCGAACGCATCGAGCGTTTCCTCGGTATTGCCGGAATGCGAATTTGCGACGACCAAACTTGCTTCGAGGTCGCCGTTTGGAAGGATCGGGAGGCCGTAATCGCGGTGGGCGCGGACATCCTCACGGGGATGCGCTGCGGCAACGAGTCCGGTCGCTAAGTTCGAACCACCCATACCACAAACGATCACGCGCTTGGCGCGCCGTAATGCGCCTTCGTTTTCGATCGTCGGCTCGAATTCAAGCTGACGGGGAAAATCCCGGAGCGCTTGTTCCATCATTCTTTTAGAATATCACCGATCGCTATTCCGCACATCCGGAAAATGTGAATGCGTAGGCCTGAAAATTCCCGACATCGGCGCGGAGGCGCAGGATTCCCTCCATGACCTCATCGCTTTTCAAGAGATTGTAAAGATCCGGCTCGCGGATCCGGACGCCGCCATTCTCGTCCGCATCTCGCCCGCGCCGCGCGGGATCCGGCGCTTCGCCATCAAACGTAATTGAAACCTCCGCTTCTTTTCCGGAAACCGGACGCATCACCAGATTCACCTCGGTCGCGCGGAACCGCAAGAGGAGCGACGCGCCTTCGGCGCGTGATTCCACATATTCAGCGGCGGCAAAAAATCGGCCGTCAAGCGCAATGGAATCCTCCGGTAATTCGCCCTGCCACCGGTAATCGAATTCCGTATTTTCCTGATGCCCCTCCTCGTTCGCCAGCGCGCCGCGCTCGTAGCCGCAATACGTTTCGGGCGTCGGGATAAAACACACGTTCCCATGGCCATGCTCCTCGGCCGCGATCGCGGGCATGGATTCTCCGGTTCGGTCTTCGCCCAAAAGCCTTTGGATCTCGCGCTCTGTTTCGGTATAGCCGCCTTCGCCGAAATGCGTGTAGACGATCTCCCCTTTGCGGTCGGCCAGATACTTCGCGGGCCAATACCGGTTCGCAAATGCATCCCAGATGACGTGGTCATTATCCAACACCACGGGCCACTCCACGCCGAATTTTTTCAAGGCCGCCTCTACGTTCCTCGGATCCTTCTCAAACTCGAATTCCGGCGAATGAACGCCCAACAAAATGAAATCCTTGTCTTTATATTTCGACCACCAATCGCGGAGATACGGAAGCGTGCGCTGGCAATTGACGCAGGAATAGGTCCAAAAATCCACGAGCACGATACGCCCGCGCAAGTCCTCGGCCGTCAGCGGCTTTGAATGGAACCACGTATCGCCGGTGATCGCGGGCATTCGCGTCATAATTTTCCTATTGTAGCGCGGAATTGATAAACGGCGATGCCGAATGCGACCGCGACATTGAGCGATTCCTTTTTCCCATACATCGGGACGTAAACGACGCGATCGGCGCGCTTCAAAAGAGCGCGGGAAAGTCCTTTGATTTCGTTGCCGACCACGAGCGCGAGTTTCGAAAAATTTTTTGGGCGTGCATCGAAAAGCGATGTCGCGCTCCGTGCCTGTTCCAATGCCCAGATATCGAATCCGTCTTTTTTGAGTATGTCCACGAGCCGTGCGGCGGATCTTATATGTTCCCACGCGACCGCTTTTTCGGCACCCAATGCGACTTTCAATAATTTTTCGTTGGGCCGGCCGTATCGGTCCTTCGGTCCGGATGTCACACCCGCCAAATACAATTTTTCCACACCCGCGGCATCCGCCGTGCGGAATAGGGACCCGGTATTATGCGAACTTCGTATATCTGCCAAAATCGCGATCATAGAATCCCCGAGGGGAGTCCTTTGGGTGCATAAGCTGTGTATAAGTGCTAGTTATCCACCCCTAGGACTCCCCTCGGGGTCGGGGTGACTAATAAATTTGATTGAGTTTTGCGATCGTATTGAGATCTAATTTGCCGTTTGCGGAAAGGCCATACCGCGTTTGAAAAGCGCGCAGCGCTTCGCGCGTGCATGGGCCGAAATTACCTGACGGCGGACAATCATCGCGACTTTTACCGGCCGGCGGATAGAGTTCGTCGCGCGTTAACGCGATCTGCAAAGCAAAAATATCCGGCTGATTTTTCGCGCCTTCGCCGATCTCGTGCGCCCACATGTGGGGCACGATCACCGTTTCCCGGACCGGCGTATTCGCGCCTTCAAAATACCGCTTGAATCCGTTATACGTTTCTTGAGCCAATTCCGAAAGCGCGGCGGACCGGATGGCGAGGTTGGCGAATTGCGGCTCGTAGATGTAACCGTATTCGATGAGGATGCCCGCAGCCTCAAGCGATGCATTCGCGCCAATGGCGATCAAATCCTGATCTTCCACGATTCCCGCGCTTTCCGGCGGGTAGCTTGATATCGGGAAATATCGCGCCAATTCCCGCAGGACCGCGCGCGCAATGTCGTGCGACGCCTCAAAATTTGGGAATTGGCGTTCCGGAATGTAGATTGCGAATCCCGCGTATTCGCCCGGACCATTCCGGGGGCGCCCCGGATAGTCGTTGAAATGCAAATGCAGGACGATATCGATGGCGTTATCCTTTGCCCATTTGTTCACGCCGTAGAGCCGCATGCCGAGTTCCGGTTTTGCGGCGTTATGCCGTACGCCGTCCATTTTTTTCTGTACAACACCCGAACCTACCAAGCTTCGCATGACATCGCGCAGGCCGGTATAAAATGCCCGGATGGATGCGCGATTATTTTCAAAATACTCCGCGAATTCCGGATAGTATCCCGCCCAATTCTGCGTAACGCTTACCTGAAAATGCGGATCGCGCCCAAACAATTGCACCAATTTTTCTGAAAGCTCGATATTCAGGTCGCGCTCCCAGAAATTGCGGTAAAACGCACCCCCGACCCCGACTTCATGCCCCGGCACGATCAGCAACCGGATCGGCTGACCTTGGTCATATTTTCCCTTCAAATAAGCGGGGCTCAACGCCGACGGCGGGAATACCAATGCCAAATAACGCTCGAGCGACCCCGAAACATCCAAAACAAAAACAGCGGCGACCAAAACAACGGCACCGATGACGATCGTGCGTTTGGAAACTCGCTTCGACACCTTTCAATTATACCGAACCTCTATTCCACCGTCACCTGCTCGATGACCACGGGTGAAAGTGGTTTGTCATTCGAGTCTACATTCAACCGGCCGATCGCATCCACGATCTCCTGTCCGCTTACGACCTTACCGAAGATCGTGTAGTTATGCGGCAATGGATAGTCCTCCAACAGAATGAAAAATTGGCTGCCGTTCGTGTTCGGACCCGCATTCGCCATGGCGACCACGCCTTTTTGGTACCCCGCTTTGTATGATTCCGTTTCCGGATTCAATTCGTCCTCGAATGTGTAGCCCGGTCCGCCGGCGCCGCACGGGCCCGTGGAGGACGCGGATGCTCCAGAACTGCAATTCGGATCGCCGCCCTGGATCACGAATCCTTTGACCACGCGGTGAAAGATCAAATTGCTGTAAAAATTCTCGCGCGCGAGTTTTAAAAAGTTCTCAACGGTTTTCGGCGCATCCGCATCATACGTTTCAAACTGGATCGAACCGAGGTTCGTCTTGAGCATGACACGATGCGAACGATTGGGATTCGAAGCGCTTGCCATAGAACGCTCAACATTTTCTTTATTTCCTAATAACGATCCGCCGCCGGTCCAGCGATACAAACCGTAGCTCGCCGCTCCGGCGATCACGATCACCCCCGCAATGATAGAAATGGTTTTTGCATTCATTGCTCTCCTATCCTATACCCGCTTTATGCGATCGCAAAATAGGGGTGTGAATAACGCAGGATTCCTTCGTTTTTAAGCCGTTTTAGGCATTGTCGGACCCGCTCGGGTTCGACCGCTGCGGCTCTCGCAAGCGCCCATTCGGTCTGACGCGGTCTTTTCAAAAGCATTTCAAGGATTTTCCCGCGAATCTCACGGTCCGACCCCTCGAACGGTTTTTGTTTTGTATAATGCCGGCTCCGTCGGTTCGGATTCGGATACTGTTTTTTGAGCATTGCGCCGTAATCCATCAGTGCGTTATACCATCGCCGCGGATTCCGGCGGTCGAGCATGCGTGCGACGAGCGGAAGGAGTTCGCGATCATCGATTGCTGCACTGGTCCTAGAACCCGCCTCAAAGCCGTCTTCGCGCATACCGCGAAAAAGGTGCGCCGTATTTTTCTGCTGAAAAATCGGCTCGTTCTCGCGCCGTCGCGCTCCGAAAGCCCTTTTTCGCGGTATGCGCTCATCCTGTTCGTTGAGGCGGGTTTTAAAAAAATGATGGATGAATGTGCGCCGGATATTGGTTTCGATGAAAACAACGGGCCGGTTGAACGCGTACGCCGCAACTGCCGATGCGGTCGCGCGGCCGATGCCGGGCAACGCCGAGAGTTTTTCGACATCACGCGGCAATGCGCCGCCATGTTCTCGTATTACGATTTCGGCCGCTTTTTTTAGATATAACGCGCGACGGTTATAGCCCAATCCCTTCCAGAGCGCTAAAATGTTGCGGAGCGGCGCCGTTGCAAGCGCGCGAAAATCCGGAAATGCGCGAATGAATGCTTCGTATTTCGGAATCACGCTCTCTGCCTGCGTTTGCTGGAGCATCATTTCGGAAATGAGGATGTAATATGGGTCTTTTGTTTTACGCCACGGCAAGTCGCGCCCCGACGAACGGTAAAAATCGTAGATCGTTTTCCGGAATGTCCGCGGGGTCATTATGCGCCTATTATTCCTAGGATCTTCTCGCAAGACAACTAACCCTTGACAAAACAGATAAAAAGAACTAAGAATAGCGTGGATATTCACGCTCATAACTCCCCAAAGGAGATGCCATGTTGCGATCTATCATGACAGCGGCGCTGATGTTCATTGCTCTCTTTTTCCTGACTGCATGCAATCCGAATCGGGCCAGCGAATCCGAAAACATCGGAAAGGCGGGCTGTTTGCCCCTCAATTACGAATACGGCGTTCTATATTTCCCCTGCAACGAAGCCAAATTCGGAAATGCGCTCAGCCAATTCAAAAAACAAAATCCGGGAACCGAGATCGAGGCGATGACCGGCAACGGCGCCGGGGCCTATGGTGAGAATGTCGGATATTTTGTCGTCATCCGCGCCCGCTGATTTTCCAAGTACGCGCCCGCATCTCGCGGGCGTTTTTTCTATCTAAATTTTTGTACAACCGTTCATTCTTTTAGACAGATGTTCCACCCGAACACCAATAAAAAATCCCTATCGAGGTTCAACCTCGATAGGGGCTAATACGTTGAAACGCGCCTCAGTCGCACGATCAATCCGTCCTTTTTGCCATTCAAAATTTCCAAGCAAACATAATGCGGGCGAAGGGTTTTGTTGTGATATCGGCGAAGACAGGACTCTTTGTGCGGCGAAAGCAGAATATGACGAGCGATTTCCTGTTCAGCGTACATTCGGCCATTAATTTTCCGTACAGAATACGTCAACGGCTCTTCAACAGGATGACGCTGTTTATACGCATGTTCCGTCTGAATACGCACAACGCGGCACGGAGCGGAATCCAAAATGGAGCACGCTTGCGGCAGACCACCAGAAGGAATCACGCCGTCGAAAACAATGAGGACGCGCCGGTCTTTCGGATCGACGGCCAAGATGCGTGGATCAACCTCATCAGGGAGACGCAATGATAGCGTCCCGCTGCCCGTCGAAACTGTTTTGAGTTTTTGCGGCATTCCATGAAAAGGAAAAAAATATGCAAACCGCGACACGGTTTCTTCGCTCATAATTCCTCTGTTTTTTGTGTGAATGTACAAACTGAGCGTTCGGAATACTATAGCACAAATCAAGAAAAAATCAATACTTTATTGAAGTTTCTCGACCCGTACGCCGATGAGGCGGATTTTCTTGCTGTCTAAAACTTTGAACGGCCGTCAAAAGTTTTAGACAGCTTCTCCACCCGCACGCCGATCAGGCGGAGCTTTTTGCTCTGCGGATTTTCGCGTTTATCAAAAAACGGCAGGAGCGATTTGAGCGCCTCGAACCGTAAAACGGATTCGGTTCGAGCAGGCGTTTTCAATGAATGCGCACGGCTTTGCGTTTGGAAATCCGCGAATCGCACGGTCAGCGCTATAGTGCGGAATGTTTTAAATCCATCGCGCAAGAATCGCCGGAACACATCCGAGCATAATGCATTCAACCGTTCGCAAACGAACGCTAATTCGAGCGTATCGGTTTCAAACGTTTCCTGCTCACCCACCGATTTTATTTCATCCGATTCCTCCACCGGAGAATCGTCCTCACCTCGCGCTTTTTTGTATAAATCACTCCCCCATTTGCCGAACCGCTCGATAAGTTTTTCGCGACTAAATGCGCGCAGATCGCGGATGGTTTTGACGCCATTTTTCGCGAGCGCCCCGTCCGTTTTCGGCCCGATGCCGGGGATGACGCGCGCCGGAAGCGGATCCAAAAAATCCTGAACTTGTTCAGGACGCACGAGCGTCAACCCGTCCGGTTTTTGGCGTTCCGATGCGATCTTCGCAATCAATTTATTCGGCCCGATGCCCGCCGATATCGTCAAAAATTCGCGTTCCCGTATTTCATTTTTTATTTTACGAACAAATACCTCGGCGTTTTCGAACGACTCCGTAAAACTTAAATCGCAGTAAATCTCGTCAATTCCACTCTGCTCGGTTGCCCCTATGTTAGACACTCGGTGTCGAACAATTTCCATTACTGCGCCGGAAACCTCGGCGTACCGATGGTGGTTGCCGAGTAAAAAGGTCGCGGGCTCTTTGCCGGCGCGGCGCGCCGCCTCGGACAATTGCCACGCCTTCGAAATCGGCATCGCCGAACGGATACCATAGGCGCGCGCGGCATAACTCGCCGTCGAAACGACACCCCTCCCGCACCCGCCGTTCGGGTCCGCGCCCACCACGAGCGGCTTACCCTGAAGCCACGGATGGTCGCGCTCCTCGACGGCCGCAAAAAAGGCGTCGAGGTCTAAGTGCGCGATGATGCGATTATTGACTTTTTTACTATTCATGCTATAAATTGAATCAGTTCTCTTACAACCAGAAAGGAGTTCCGCATGTCGAAGCTAATGCCCCCCGTTGAATTCTTACGCGGAAAACGCGTTGTCTTGCGCCCGCCGGAACGTGCCGACATCCCCACGCTTCTTCGGTGGATCAACGACATGGAAATCCTTCAGTATATCGGCGCCTATCTTCCTATGACGGAAACTGGCGAAATCGAATGGTTCGAAGGCCTCGCGAAGCGAAGAGAAACGAATACGATTTTCATTATTGTAACGGGCGATAAACCAATCGGCACAATCGGACTCCATGACATCCACTGGAGGGACCGAACCGCCACCATGGGCTTCATGATCGGTGAAAAAGATTGCTGGGGCAAAGGGTACGGAACCGAAGCCCTGATGTTGGTCCTACATTACGCATTCCATGCGCTCAATCTCCACAAAATTTGCGCATCGGTTTCCGCATTCAATGGCCGAAGCCTGCGATGTCAAGAAAAATGCGGTTTCGTTAGGGAGGGCCTCCTAAAAGCGCATCATTTCAAAAACGGGGCTTATCACGACACGATCGTAACCGCCGTCTTCCGCGACAACTGGGAACCCTTCTGGGAAAAATTCGGGAAGGAAAACGGACTATAAGCAAAAACCCCCGCCTCGCCAACCGGCGAAGCGGGGGTTTTGATTTTAATGCATCGGGGGCGAAAATGGCGGCCGTTTTTTCAGAGAATATTTCTCCGGCCACGTCGCGACCGCGAGCGCGAAGGAGGCCGCAAGCAATCCGATATCGCGCACCGTGATGAGGTCGATACCTGCGACCGTAAGCACGCTCGCAAGATGAATGGTCGCAAGAATCGCCGCCCACCACACCCACACGCCCACGAGTAATAATCCGCCCACGGCAATATCAAAAACCGCGGTCCCGAGCATCGCCTGCTCAACCGGGACCGGCAACAGGTCCCGCACCCACGGCAAAACAAATCCGCCCCACCCTGCAGGGTCCTGAAAAATAAGAACGCCGACCCACAAAAATGTGATACCGAGCCCGACCCGAACGATATGGAAGCCGTACGATTGATTCGTCATATGATCATAAAATGGATAAAAGGTCCTGCGTCAGAATGACCGCGAGCATCCCGAAAAGCGTGAATGCGGACATCACGCACCAAAAGCACCACGCGCGGATGACGCGCCACTGCAGATATAAAAGAATGAGCGAAAATACCGCGCCCGATGCGACCAACACCTGAACCATGCGGCTCCACCAGATGACCGGTTCCACGCCATTGACCAAAAACGCCGCCGCGAATGCGATAAAAATATACGAAATGAGTCCCGCGACATCGTTGTGAACAACGCCGAAAATCCTATTGTACTTCGATGAAAGAACCGTTGTGCAATTCTCGCCGATGGGACAGACCGGCGCCTGCGCCGTGCGGCGCATACGGATCAGATACGCCGCCTCCGAAATACCGACGGCCGAGAGTGTAAAAAGAATCGCGTGCGGTGTCATAAAAAGTCCCCGAGGGGAGTCCTTTGTGTGGATAACTAGCACTTATCCACAGCTTATGCACCCAAAGGACTCCCCTCGGGGTTCTAAAGGGGGTTAAAAGATGGGGTTGAGGGAATAGATCATGTAAAAGCCGAGGCAGAGGAGAAAAATACCGACCGCAAGCCGCATCCACTCGCGGTGCTGGCTGCGCCAGCGCTCCAGCCGTTCGGATGCGACCCCGAAATACGCGAGCGCCAGAATGACCAGAAGCGGCAGAATGAAAATGAAATTGTAGAAAAGAAGAAGCGGGACCGCCGAGGCATACGCGCCTTTTGCCAAAAGCCCCAAGATCACGAGATACGGCGCGCCCGTGCACGGAAGCTCCACCAGCACGACAAAAACGCCTAAAGCCGCCGTGACGCCATAAAGCACGACCGGATGCCGCCCCTCCAAACTCTCGATCCATGCCGTATACCGCCTGATGCGTTCGGATGCTCCCGGGATCATCTGCAACGAAAATCCTTTCCCGTACCAAAAATAATCCTTGATCTCAAGAAGTCCCGCCACAATAGCGATGAGCGCGGCGGCCCAATAGACGCCGGTCGCAATACCGATGGACAGCGTCGCCTGCAAGATCCCGAGTCCAAGCGCCAAATACGTGAGATAAACAACAGCCGTGTACAATAATCCGCCCAAAAGCATTTTTCGTGCATTGCGGAAAAACCGCCTCATGAACGCGATCAAAAAGATCAACACTCCGAGCACGCACGGATTGATGCTGTCCAGAAGCGCGGCAACGATGACGACTCCCAGCGTGAGTTCTTGTCCGAACATGGTTATTCCGCTAATTCTAACGGGCAATTTCCGAAAACCGCGAGCTCTTTTATTTGCTGAAGGCCCTCAGCCCGCCCCGCCTCCCTCCCGTTTTCCTCAATCAAAAAGGTCGGCGTTTTGGTGATGCCTTTTTCCAAGCATAATTCCGGCTGGGGATTTTCTCCCTCCGGGTGGCACTCAACGGAACTCAATTGTTTGTAAGCATCGCCTAATAGTTTTTCCTGCCGACGGCAGGTGCTGCAGCGCACAGATTTGTAGTAGACGACATCATTTTCGTTCAGGCACGCGACCAAGGCGCTGTAATCCTTTTTTGCTACCGTACCGGTCTGGGCAAAATACATGATGCCGGCTGCCGCCACTCCCGCGATCGCGATCGGAGCCGCCAAACGCGCAAGTTTCCTGACCGGAAGCCGCAATGTAAATACCGAGATACCAAGAATACCGACCATGAGCACTTTGGACGTTTCGCAAAGGATGCAAACGGATTTAATGACAAAAACCTCAAGGAACGATAAAAAAAGCGACGGGATGAGCATCAACAGCGTCGAGATGAACAGGAGCTGGAACACGTTCGGGATATTCGAAGCCGCCAAAAAAAGAATCAGCAAAAAATACGCCAGCCCCCCGATGGAGATCGGGATCTTGAATATCTCCGAATATAAACTGGTGGTCACGACGTCGCACGAAACCTCCTGCGAAAGATCGCAAAAAGACTGCGCGTTCGCGTAGTGCAGATAGGTCAGATACGACATGATGCCGATTCCCGCGAGCGCGAGAATGGCGATCATCAAGCGCGCAACCGTCCACTCCCCGCGCATCAGCAAAATTCGCATGTCCCCTCTTTCTTTTCTGCCGCCGTATCGCAACACTGTTTACAGCAAAAAGACGAACCGCCCTGAATGAACACTCCTTGTGATTTATCCTTTTCCTTGCCGCACTTCGCGCACGTATAGGATTCGGTCTTGCCGTCTTCCGATTTTTTCAAAAAGAAATCAAAAAAGCCCATGATCAAATATTAGCTGGTAATCTACGCTTCCATTGTAGCAGGGCGAGCGCAACGAGGAAAAGCGCCGTCGAGGTCGCCGCGGAAAAAATGCAATAGACGCAGAACGCCTGAAGAACGAATGCCTGAAGCGATAGGAACCATGCGGCCGCCAGAAGCCCGACGGCCGTAAACGGCAAGAGTCGCAAAAAAATCGCGTCCCTGCGCCCCCATGATGCAGCGGCCGCCATAAAGAGCGCGCCGTAGTAAAGCGCTCCTAAAAGTGCTACGGAAATGCCGCGCGGAACGAGAAATACGAGCTCCCGGCCACGGAATGCCGCCCACGTCCCTTCAAGCGTCGCATACGGGCTTGTTGTTACGATCTCGCACCCCTTAACAAACGAACACGCGGGAACCGAACCCAGATAGTGCTCAAGCGCCAAATAACTCGCATCCAAGAACCCGAGAAAACTTAAAATACAAAAAATGAGAAGAAGCGCTTTAGGGGGCAAGGGCGTCATCGAGGAATGCTCGGAGTTCCGCCGAACTTCGTGGTTCGACTTTCACGCTATTTACAAAAAAGGTTGGCGTTGCATTGACCTGCGCCGCCAGCCCGCTCTTCTTGTCCTTATCCACTTCGGAACGCACGGTGTCCGAATCCAGATCGTTGGCGAATTTCGCCATATCGAGTCCCAGCGTGCGCGCCGCGTCCATAAAAATGTCGCGCGCATTACGATTATCTGCCCAATCGCGCTGACGCTCAAAAATCACGTCATGCATTTCCCAGAATTTTCCCTGAAGACCGGCCGCTTCGGAAGCGTAAGCCGCGAGTTCCGCCTGCGCGTGCTGGGGAAGCGGAAAATGCCGGTAAATGAACCGGATGCGCTCTCCGTAATCCCGGACGATCTCCTGAAGCTGCGGTTCCCACGCGCCGCATGCCGGACACTGAAAATCGCTGTATTCCGCGAGCGTCACGGTGGAGGTGGTCGCGCCGCGCAGCCATTCGGCCGCATCAAATACCAATGCCGGGCCACCGCCTGCTCGCCTCGCTGAAGTTTCGTCGAAGCGGGCCGGCGAGGAACCCGAACTCATGACGATCAACACTAAAAACCCGAGAACGGAGGCACCCAAGATCACAACCGCCCACATCCAATTTTTCATTCCCCTATTATATATATTTTGGGACAAAAAGAAATGCCCCGCATCCGCCATCCGCCGATTGGCGGAGGCGGAGCGGGACTAGCGAAGATCGAGTTCCGGATCGATACGCACAGGAAAGTCGGGGTTGAAAAATCGCATCCGCTCTTCCCACATTTTCAGGTCTTCGGGCGGCACCAAAACGGTCGCTTCCAACCACTCATCCGTATTGCGCTTATACCGCGTGCCGGAAATAGTCGTGACATTCTGTCCATCCTCGCGCGCAACGATTTTGACCTGCCCCAAAGGAACCTGGATCCAACGCGTAGAATTGCCGATTACGATCTGAAAGCGAAAAAGTCGGGTGGTCCCCCGCAGGTCAGCCATGGGCGACCGGAACGAAACGTCTTCGATCGCCACCACCTCGTTGGTGGATACGAAAAGCGGGGGAATCACTTTCCATGCGATGGCCCCAAGAAAAAGAATCAACAAGGCCCCGCAAAGGAGCCGATGAATGACGTTTTTCATGGAAATCTCCTACGAAAAATCCGCCATCACGATAGCATGGATAAGAATGAAGCGCAATAGCGCCCAAGGGTAGCCCTTAGGAACGAGATATGGGCAACCCTTAGTGCTTTGCGATCTGGGATGCCTGATAGGCCAGATACGCCGCGACCGCGACCGCGACATACGAGAGCCACATCGGGACCTCGTATCCGCCGATAACCGCTGGCCATTGATAAAATACCCGAAGCCCGTGCAAGATCGCGATCGCGGTAAAAATGCCGATGACGACCGTGAAAAATGTTTTGTGAGGAAGTCGTGGAAGCATAAAAATGCAAATAGTAAAATCGGCCTTTGTTGATTTCATTATACAGGAATTTCGCGCCGTGTGCATAAAAATAGTCCCGGCGCGGATGCGCCGGGACTTCTAGACCGCCCCGAGTCCTTCGTAGACGCTCAGGATCTACGATATGTCGAGGGGACGGCAAATCTCATGCCACTTTGCATGGCGGATGCGGAAAACGAGCGAGAACGGCAGGGATCAGATCCTCAAGGTCATCGGGCGACCGAACG
>JACOVJ010000023.1 GCA_016177385.1 Candidatus Niyogiibacteriota bacterium | reverse complement strand
ATTCTTGGTAGATGCCGAGGGGGACGTATTTGCGCAATCGCTCACCACATCAGGTTCCGTGAATGTGGGCATGACGACGGCCTCCTCGCTGATCGTGGAAAACGCCACCACCCTCGGAGACGCCGTCGGCGATACGGTAACGATCAACGCGGGAACGCTAACATTTAACAACACGGCGACCATCAACTTCGCCACGTCCACGCTTGCCTTTTCGGGTCTTGCCACCACCACCATTCCCAATCTCCGAGTGAATGCGTGGAGTATTGCCACCTCTACCGACATCGTTCCAACCTTTACGATCTCAACCGTTGCTTCTCCATTTGGACGAATCGGGATCGGGACGACTTCTCCGTACGCGACCTTTTCCGTTGCGGGAGCCGGAGTATTTACCGGAACGCTGAATGTTTCCGAACTTTCAACATTCGGCAATGCTTCTACGACCCGACTCACCGTTACGAATGATGTGTGGCTCGCGGCTTCGGGAGGAAATGTGGGAATCGCCTCATCCAGTCCGTGGGGACTTTTGTCTGTCAATCCCAACGCACTAGGCACGGGCGTGCCGAGTTTCGTGATCGGGTCGTCAACGGCCACGAATTTTATTGCCACCAATGGCGGGAGAGTGGGGATCGGGACGACAAATCCGCAGGGTAGATTTTCCATTTCGGATTCCAATTTGTCGCTTGCGTGGTCGCAGATTGGAACAACAACCATCGCGAATATGGGCACTCCCGCCCTTGCCGCCCTTTCGCCCAACCGCGTGGCGTTTATTGACAGCACCAACCTCGACCTCCGCGTCTATGAGTTTAACGGCTCTACATGGACGCAAATCGGCGCGTTGAACGATATCGCAGTAAACATAAATGGTCCTGCCCTTGCCGCCCTTTCGCCAAACCGTGTGGCGTTTGTTGAAGGTACCAACGACACCCTTGTAACCTATGAATTTAACGGCTCTACATGGACGCAAATCGGAACCGGGCTGAATGTTGGGAACATGAACGCTGCCTTCCTTGCCGCCCTTTCTCCCAACCGCGTGGCATTTGCTGACAACGCCAACGCCGACCTCCGCGTCTATGAATTTAACGGCTCTACATGGACGCAAATCGGGACCGAGTTGAGTATCGCCAACGCAGGCTCTGCCGCCCTTGCCGCCCTTTCGCCCAACCGCGTGGCGTTTATTGACTACAGCAACGATAGGCTCCGCGTGTATGAGTTTAACGGCTCTACATGGACGCAAATCGGGACCGAGCTGAATGTCCCTAACACGGACCTTCTCGCCCTTGCCGCCCTTTCGCCCAACCGCGTGGCGTTTATTGACTCTTCCAACGACAACCTCCGCGTCTATGAGTTTAACGGCTCGACGTGGAAGCAAATCGGAACCGGGCTGAATGTCCCAATTGGCATTAACAACACCCCCGCTCTCGCCGCCCTTTCTCCGAACCGCGTGGCGTTTATTGACAGCGACAACGATGACCTTCGCGTCTACCAATTCAGTTCGCCGCTCCTGTATGTCGCAAGCGCCACCGACTTCCCGTACCTTGCGGTTTCTGACGCGGGATATACGACCGCCGAGGCGCTTTTTGTGCGAACGGAGTTGCGGGTAGGACAGAGCGCAACCTCCACGGCGGCAACCAGTTCTCCGGCGCTCATCGTTTCCGGGAATGCGTGGTTTTTAAGCGATGCTACTGTTTACGGCAAGATCGGCATTGGGACGACAAGCCCCAACCAGCTGCTGACGCTCTTTTCGTCAACCACGCCGTCATTGGGATTTTCAGCCACATCGAGTGGTTCTTATAAATGGACCTTGGGGATCGATACCGCCGATCAAGGGAAATTTAAGATCGCGTCTTCCACTGCCGTAGGTACGAATGCGCGCTTAACGATTGACGGCGCGGGCAACATCGGCATTGGGACGACAAGCCCTGCGGTTAGATTGCACGTATTCAATACCTCTGCCTCTCCTCAATTCCGGATCGGGTATGACAAGGACTTCTTTGCGGACTTTCAGGTGGATGCCGGAGGCGATCTATTACTCGATCCTCAAGCAACCTCGTCTCCCTTCACCAATTCCATTCGTATCAATAACGATAACCTGTTCATTTGTTCGAACGGGGCGTGTCCCTCTCCGGATACAGGAGCAGGCATGATTGCAGATACCGGAAACCTCATTGTGGAAAACAAGATCGGCATTGGGACCAGCACTCCGAATTGGAAATTGCAAGTGGCGGGAGTCAATACCTCCAATTCCACCAAAGCATTTCTCGTTCTCTCGGACTTCAGCGCCGGCGCCAACCTCAAACACTGGTTCTTCTCCAGTCAGGGAGGGAATCTGTATGTGGGAACGAGCACGGATTCCTATGCGACGAGTTCTATAAGCGCGCTCTCGCTCTTTGGAGGAACAAGCGGGGTTCTTTCCATTGGAACGAGCACCGATAAACTCGCGGGGAGACCCACGGTAACGGCTACGGGAACCGTCATTACCGCGTCTCAGATCGCT
>JACOVJ010000046.1 GCA_016177385.1 Candidatus Niyogiibacteriota bacterium | reverse complement strand
CGAACCCGCGATCACGGCTTTTGGAGGGGGCACATCATTGATGGCTTTGGATTCCTCGGCGGTCGGCGTGAATTTCAGGCGCGGGAATTTAAAGACCTCGTCGCCCGATTTTAAAATATGATGCGCCTCCTGATTGTAATAACGTTCATAGTTGCGGTAGACCTCGGTCGCGCGGATCGCGAGCGGAGAATCCACAAACACGGGGATTTGTGGGATGCGCCCCTCCTCGACCAATCGGTCCATTTCAAATAAAAGTTCTTGCGTGCGCTCCATGGAAAACGCGGGAATCATCAAAACGCCGCCTTTTTTCACCGTGTCCTCGATGACGCGCTCGATCTTCAGGCGGCGGTTCTCGCGATCCTCATGCGCCTTATTGCCGTAGGTGGACTCGATAACGAGATAGGTCGCGTCGGTTACGGCTTCGGTCGGCCGCAACAAAGGCGTCGGCGGATTTCCCAAATCGCCCGTTAAAACAATCACCTCGCCGCCGGTCTCAATGCGGATCATGGCGGAACCCAAAATATGCCCGGCATCGAACAATTGGACCGTCGCGTCTTTTATCGGCAGTTTTTCGTGATATTCAAGGTCCTTCCAAGATTCGAATGTTTTCGCAAGATCCTCCGCCGTAAACAACGGTTCGCGTGCTTCGTGTTTTTTTTCGCGCTCCATCAGTCCCAAACTGTCCTCGAGCATCAGCTGGGCGAGTTCGCGCGTCGCGGGCGTGGAATAAATGGTGCCGCGAAATCCATCTTTTACGAGTTTAGGCAATCGCCCCGTATGGTCAATATGCGCATGCGTCACAAAAACCGCGTCGATCGAGGTGGGCTCGAACGGGAACGGCTCAAAATTTTTAAGTTCGCATACGCCCGGGCATTGGAAAAGCCCGCAATCCACGAGAATTTTCGCACTCGGTGTTTCGAGTAAATAACAGGCGCCCGTCACCTCCTGCGCCGCGCCAAAAAAAGAGAGTTTAACCATGGCGCGCGCGAACATTCCATACGAAAAGAATGCCGGCGGCAAGCGCGCCCACGAGATCGAATATCAGATCCTCCATCGTGTCCTGGATATTCGGCTGGGCAATATCCGCCGAATAGGGCGCCGCAACGAAGGTATCCCATGCGAATTCATAGAGCTCCCACCCTACGCCGGCGAGCGCCGCAAAGCTCACACACACGAGCAGTAACGCCCACCACGGAAGTCCCCGAGCGCCTGCGAGCGACCGCTCCGAAAAGATCGCGATATCCATCACCAGCGCGGAAACCGCGCCGGCAGCCAAATGCATATAGCGATCGATCTGCCACGCCTCAAAATACTGCGAATGGAAAACCAGCCACCCTTGAAGGGCAAAAAGGGCGGCTATGACGATCGCCAAAAAAATGCTGAGCGCACGCATATTGCACCATTATTGCATTCCGAAGCGGCCCGCGCTAGGGTTGGAACGGACAATTCGCATCGCGAACGAGGCACATGGAACTCCGGTATCTGGGCCGCGCCGATCCCGCGCGCGTCGCAGAATGGCTCGCGGAAGAACGCAGCCGCAGAGTCGGTTCGCCAACACGCTCTGCGTTTCCGGATTTCGCCTATATTTACGAACCCGAGGAATGCTTTTCCGTCCACCGCGAGAGCGACACGGACTTCATCCGTCATCCCGCCGAATTTCGGGACTATGTGGAGCGCCGCGCTATCCCGATCGTCCGCATCATGCGCGGCGGCGGCATCATCTGGCATGGCAGAGGACAGATCGTACTCGCCCCGCTTGTGGATCTTCTGCGCGCAAAACTTTCTTTTAAAGAGTATCACTGCATTCTGGAAAAAACCTGTATCGAGATCTTGCGGCGCTGGAATATCGAGGGACTGCGGAATCGCTACCGCGACGGCGCCGAGGGTATCTGGGCATATGAAAAGAACGACCCGTTTGAATTCAATCCGGTTACCCCGAAAAAGATCGCCTTCCGCGGCACCCATTTGTCCGGCGGCATCATCACCCACGGCTTTGCTTTGAATGTTGCGCCAGACCTCTACCCGTTTTCCCTGATCCATCCCTGTAATCTGCCGGACGCCGAGGCGACCTCGATGCAAAAAATTCTTGGAATGGAGCCCCTTTCTCTCGACGGCGTCATGTTCGCCGCCGGGCATGTGTTCACAAAATACTATCGCGAATCGAAAAAGAAAAACGCTGCTAAGGTCTCTTAGCAGCGTTCCTAGTTAGAGCGCCAGGATCTGGACCGGATGTTCGAGCAGGTCCTCGAGCGCTCGCAAAAACGTTATCGGTTCGAGCCCGTCGCATACGCGATGGTCGAACCGGATCGCGAGGGTCGCGATTCGCGCACTATCCGGTTCCCGAATGGAACCGAACGACACGATCGCGGCGGTTTTGGGAACCAGGATGGAAAACGGATTTTCTCCACCCGGATACCGCTTGCCTTTCCATTCGACCCGAGAACCGACGTTATTCACCGTAAACGTCGTGCCGATGTAATCCGCCGGCGCCGCAGTCCCTGTGCGCACAGCCTCCATGAGCCGGTTCGCTTCGCGCGCGAACGCGGCAAACCCCATTTGCTCGGCATTTTTCACGGGCATGACCGCAAGTTCGGATTGCGGGATCTCCACGTTTTTGGTCTCGCGGGGAGGAATCCCCACCGCAAAACCAAGATTCACATAGGGGTAAACCGCGATATCTTTTTCGCTTTCCCGCCAATAGGCGTTCAGAATCCTGAACTCCCGCCGCTGCAACAACCATCGACATGCCGCTCCCACAAAGTGGTCGAATCGCAGTACGGTTTCGTGCAACCGTTCGAACTCCTCGCGCATGTCGTTGCGCAGGTCTTCGAGCGGCAACATCGCGACTTCGATGCTGTCCCCCGCAAGCGGCGCCTTTGCCGCTTCGGAAAGATACAGGGCGGTCGCACGACGACGAAACGACGGCTTGATGATAAGAATTTCGCGCGCAGGGATCGCGGATGGCGCAGGTTCGGGTTTCGGAAGCGCCGCATTAGCGCGTCGCAATTCTTCTGCCCGAATATCGCGCTCCATGACTTTACCGCCCGCACCGCTTCCTTTGAGTTCTTGTATATCAATACCGAGGCCCTTCGCAAGTTTCCGCGCATACGGGGTTGCGAGCGCATGCCGGACCTGTTCGCGCATCATCGCTTCCGCGAACGACGAAACGCGGACCGTCTCCGGCGCTTTGGACACCTCCGCTTTTTCCGGAGACATATCGATGGCCGGTTCCTCTCCTGCAACCTCAAGGACAGCAAGCCGGATCGGGCCGTTGCGAAAATCGATCTCGACCTCTTTACCCGCAGGAATCAAGATTTCGGAAAGCACGGCTCCGACTTCATCCGAAAGCGCGGTCAATTCAACCGCGCCTTTATCGGACGTTACATACAAGATTCTCCCGCCGGTTTTGTAACCGGTGTCCGGATTTTCCGTTCCGGGAATGGTATCGCCGACCTTCACATACCATTCCTCGATCGTCATGACGCTAACGCCTGCAAGCGGATCTCCTCCGGTGTAACCCCCGCCCATGCGCGCGCCGAATCCCTTCTCCGATATCTCAAGATATTTTTTCATTGCGATTCCTCCATCATTTCCTCGGCGGCCGCCGTGATGTCGGCCAGCTGCGGCAAACGCGCATCTTCAAGTGCCAGATGCGCCGGTATCGGCGTATTTTTTGCCGCGAGCCGGCGCGGACGCGCCCTCGAACTGTAATACACATCGTAGTCGCGATTCAGGATGGACTCGATCTGGGCGCCGAATCCCATGAATTCCGAATCCTCGTGTAGCACGATGACACGGCCGGTTTTCTTGACCGACGCATAAATGAATTCGCGATCGAGCGGATTCAATACCCGAAGATCAATGATCTCAACCTCGATCCCTTTTGCTGCGAGTTCATCGGCCGCTTTTGCGGCAAGATGAAGCATTTTCGGGAACCACGTGATGAGCGTAATATGCTCGCCCGTGCGCACGAGTTTCGGCTTCAGTTCCTCGAAATATTCACCCTCGGGAACCTCGCCCCGCGCGCCGTAAAAACTCATCTCCTCGAGGAATGCGACCGGATCCGGATCGCGGACGGCGCTTTTCAGAAGTCCTTTCGCGTCGCGCGGCGTGGACGGTACCACGATCTTGATGCCATGCGCGTTCGCCAGCCATCCTTCCGGAATCTTTTCGTGATAGTGATTCGAT
Organism: Candidatus Niyogiibacteriota bacterium; assembly: GCA_016177385.1. Classification (GTDB taxonomy): domain Bacteria; phylum Patescibacteriota; class Minisyncoccia; order HO2-45-28; family HO2-45-28; genus JACOYI01. The sequence goes on along the minus strand of JACOVJ010000046.1, from coordinate 5,905 downwards.
TGCGGCGCATACGCACAGGGGCCGCGAAATACGATCGGAACCCCCGTCTTCTGCATGAACGCCCGCGTTGAGGCGAGTGTCAGCATCGGACTCGGTGCCGATAACGCGAAATCCCAAAATTGGAATTCCACGATGGTCGGAACGCCCGTCATCGCCGCACCCACGCCGAACGCCGAAATGGCGCCCTCCGAAAGCGGCGAATTGATGATGCGTTCTCTCCCGACTTTTTCCGGAAGCCCATTCGTCACTTCGAAAATGCCTCCGCGCGCGATATCCTCGCCGATCATCACCAAACGAGGATCGGCGGCGAATTCTTCCAGGAGCGCCTCGCGGATCGCATCCCGGAAACTCAGGATCCGCGTCGTTGCGCTCGCCGGATGTTCGCGCGCGAGTTTTTCTGCGACCCGGCACTCGGGATCCATGAACACCGCGCGCTTCTCTGCCGACACGGGTTCGGGTTCGGCAAGCGCTTCTCTGCGTTTTCGCGCGACGACTTTTCTCGTTGCGCGCAAAAACGTCCGGTAGCGCTTCTCGTTTATAAATCCGCACGCATCGAGCATCGTTCGCGCTTGGTACACCGCATCCTTTTCGCGCGACATCTGCCGCTCCAAGAATGCTTTGTCGAACATTTCCGCGACATAATCGGTTCGTTCCGTTTCGTTGTGGCCGCATCGGCGAAACGTTACCGCATGGAGCAGTGCCGGATGTCCGGCGCGGCGCGCGAAATCCAAAAGGGTCGCGGCGGCAAAATACACATCCAATACGCTATTGCCGTCCACGGTCAGCGCCGGCATCTCATAGGCGAACGCGCGATTTGCAAGATCGATCCCGCCGTGTTCCTCATTCGGGTGCGTGCGCAATGCGATCTGATTATTGAGAATGACGAAAAGAATCGGCAATCGCAGGGCTTTCGCAAGATTCATTCCTTCGTGCGCAAGGCCATTCGATGCCGCGCCGTCGCCGAAAATGGCGACGCCGCTCGCTCGTTCTTCCACCAACAATTCCGCGCCCTTTTCGCGAAGCAACCGTTGATTTTCCGCGAATACGGCGCCGTTGATGACGCCGGCCGACATCGCCATATCGGAAACCATGAACCCGAAATTCCGGCGTTCGAGGTCTGGAAAATGGATGTTGGGATCGTAACCACCCGTTGGGCCAGTGGCGCGCATGAAGAAATTCCGCCAATACCGGTCAAGCGGCGTTCCATGCGCGAGCATAGCGGAAAAGCTCCGGTGCTCGGGAGCGAGGTAATCGCCCTTCCGCATCGCGAGAGCGACCCCCGCGCCCACGGCTTCCTGACCATCCCCGAGGAGGCATGCCCCCGTGAATTCGCCCTGCTTGTAACTATCCCGAAGTTCTTCGAATAGGACGCGTGTGACGAGCGTATATTTCAGCAGGTCGCGCGCGGTCCGGTGCGGAAACGCATGCGCCGTCAAATAGGCGCGCTCGACCGCCGCTTTCAAAATCTCGACATTATCCGTACCGCGCCACGACGGAAACCGCCGCTCCGCGATCCCGATGAATTCCGTAAGCCGCGCCTCAAGATTCGCGACGATGTTCGTGAGAATTTCCATGGCTCGTCTCCTCTGATGTCAACGAGCAGTTAAAACCCCCCTTATTAAGGAGGGTTTAGGCGTCGGGGTCAACCCCGCTCTTCTTCGCCGTATACGAATTCGAAATCGATCTTCTTGTAATCAAAAAGTTCCTCGGACTTGAAAAATCGTGCAACCTCCTTTTCGGCCGATCCTGAAGAGTCCGACGCGTGCACGATATTCGTCTGTCCGGAAAGCGAGAGGTCGCCGCGGATGCTTCCGGCGTCGGCTTCATATCCCTTCGTAGGACCCACGATCAGGCGCACGGCGCTTATGGCGTTCAAACCGGAAAGCGCCATCACTACCACTGGTGATGATTTCATGAAATTTTTGAGCGACGCAAAAAACGGCTTATCGACATGATGGCTGTAATGCTCGGCCAAGATCGCATCTTCCAGCTGGATCATTTTCATTCCGATGATTTTGAGCCCCTTCTGCTCGAAGCGGCCGACGATCTCGCCCAGCAGATTTCGCTGGAGCGCATCGGGTTTGATGATGATAAGCGTTCGTTCTTCGTTCATATTTGCGCTATGATCATTCTATATAAATTCACATTTTTATCAATACACTTAACATTCACGACCGTGAATGTTAAGTGTATCTTATTTTCGCTGATACCACCGCTCTCCATCGCTTTCGAAAATGACCGTCCCATCGGTATCGGTACGAAAAATTTCCGCGGCGCTTGCCGCAAGACGCCCGAGCGCTTCTCGGGTCGGATGACCATAGCGATTTTTCGCTCCCGCAGAAACAATAGCGGCCTCGGGAGTTACCGCGCGTAAAAACGCGTTCGTGGACGAATATTTCGAACCGTGATGCGGGACTTTCAAAATGTCGCTATCGAGCACGACGCCTGAGCCGAGCAGCCGCGCCTCACCCTTTTCAGTCAGATCACCGGTCAATAATGCGGATGTTTTACCATACACCAGCCGCACCACGACCATCGTTTCATTCGGGTTGCCATCACCCAAAAACTCTTTGGGTTCAAGCACGTCCAGATATACATCGCCGGACAGCCAAATCCGCATGCCGCGGCGCGCAAAAATATGTTCCGCTTTTTCGTCCGCGACCGCGCGCTCAAATGCATCATATTCCGCGATCGTGTGGCGTGCGCCGGATTCCACTGCGTAATCCACATCGAATCGCCGCAACACATCCACCAATCCGGCCACGTGGTCTTGATGCGGATGCGTCAGAACGATCATATCAATGGAACGGTCCCAAAACGACATCACGTCTGCAAGCTCGCGCAGAACTTTTTTATCCGGTCCGCCGTCAATGAGCATTTGATTGCCATTGGGCGCTTCGATAAAAATCGCGTCCCCCTGCCCAACGTCAAAGAATGAGACCGTGAGCGTAGAGCGCCCCAAATGAAAAACCGCGGACCATACAACGACTGCGCCGAGCGCGAGCGCGCTCAAAAAATACCACGCGAGATTTTTCCGCCAGTTTTTCACGAGGATAGTGTAACACAATAAAAAATCCCAAGGGACTAGCCCTTGGGAAACTAGTGATTAGTGGGGCTTAGTATAAAAAGTCCTCAAGGATAAACTTGAGGAAATATCACAACGGTGCTGGAAGCGCAGGAAGCTGGATGGTCGTTCCGTCCGAAAGCGTGAATTCACCAGAAAAGGGCATGCCTTTTATCTCTATACTTTTTTCAATAGATTTAATGGTGTATTTTCCACCTTTTCCGCTACTGACGATGGAAAAACTTGCTTTGTCTTGACTTAACTTCCTCTGCCCTCCTACAACAAACGAAAGAGTGTCGGGGCTGGGAGCTTGATCGTATGAAAAAGCGTGTATAGCTTCTGCTTGATAGAGCGTTTCGGTTCCATCAGCATTCAGAACACTCATATCACTCATAACGCCGTTGTTTGATATGCCTGGATCGTACATGTCAAAATTATCTGCAAAAATATTTCCTTCTCTAATAACTATTGACGTACCTCTGGTCTCTCGGAACATGTTGTCAGCAAAAAGGATGAGTAATAAAGGCGGGTGATCGCGTATATCAGCGACTCTCTGGGGATCGTCTGATGGTGCAACATATGCTTTCGCAACAATAATTGGCTTCTCACTGCCCGCCACGCAAGAACCATTCTCTACCAAACACGCCGTCCCTTTATGCGCCATCATTTCAACATAGGTTTCCGACGTGAAAGTTACTCCATACACCCATAGAAAGGAGAGCAAGAAAAAGAGGGGCGCGAAAACAAATATCAATCCATTGGATATAAAATTTTGTCGTTTGAACAATCCCATAATTTATTCAGCAAATGCTTTTTGAAGCGCTTTAAATAACTGGAGCGCGACCGTACTTTCCGAACTTGCGGGTCTCTGTGATGGCGTCATAATAACCGTCTCTCTTTTCTCAACTCGCGTAAAATAATAATATCCTCCTGCTATTAACAAGATAACAAGAATAACAATATATTTTGATTTCACAGCCCCGATCATAAGATGATTTTATTAAATCTTATTAACGCCCCCCCCCCGCAATTAAAGTTATCCACAGTATCTATCCATTTATACCTACTGAAAAATTACGAACGATAAATATCTTTTCGATTTCCAATGTAGAGAAAATGCGCGTTGTTTGGGTTTAAAAAACGAAACTTAATGCGGTAATTCCACCTTAATTTTTTTTCGCGAACTTGGCTTTTCTAAAATAGTTACGGTTGCCATTACTATCAACCTACCATGTGTCCATATATTCTGCAATCTCGTCCGAAAAATGAGAAAAAAATAAAAAATCCCAAGGGACTAGCCCTTGGGAGTGCGGCGGCGGAACATCACCCGTAGCCATTGAAAACCATCAAAGATCCAGAGCAGGAGAATGCCGGCGGCCGTGACGAAAGGCCAAGCGCGGCTTTCGGCATTCGGGATACGGACCGCGCCTGTTTGAATCGAGGTCAACACGGCTTTTCGCAAGAGCGCGCGGCCGTCCCCGATCTCCCGAACCTCTTGGTACGCCCCGCCGGACGTTTCCGCCACGAAACGGAGGATGCCTTCGGAAAATTCCGGCTCATCCAATCGGCCTTCATACCGCGCAAATCCGCGGAGCGAGCCCTCTGGATCATATTGCGGGATCGGCGCTTTGCGTCCCGGAAGAGCGCCGCCCACCCCCAGCACATAAATAGGAATGGGGTTTTTCTGCTTTCTCGAAAGATCGAAGATCGCTTCCGCAAAGGATGTTTTGTCACTCCCTCCGCCGCTGTCCGAACACAAAAACACGATGTCGGGCTCGGCCTCAAAAAACTCGCGCGCATCGGCAAGGATGCGCTCCAAGTCCGTTCCCGAACCGAGGATCTGCGGCTGGATCGAACGAAAAACGCTTTCGAGGCGCGCCCTTGACACTCCTTCCTGCCCGAGACGCGTCCAATCCATCCGAATTTGCGTTGAGGCGCTGTACGGCATCACCGCAACTTCAAGCCCGCGCATGGCGCCGAAGGTCTCGGCGGCCGTTTCCAAACAAAGCGCCAGCCGCGTCGGATTCCGGACGCTGCGCTCCCGCAATTCGTTCCACGCTTTGCGGGGCAGATCTTGTGGTTCGTTATCTTGGGCGCTTACGCGCCCCGCCTGCATGCTCGGCGAGTTGTCCACCAGGAAGAGCAGACGTCCATCGAGATTTTCATCCAAAATATCGGTCGTGATCTCGACGGGATCCGCGAGCGCCAGCATGAGCGCCGCCGTCATCAACGGCAATCCAACGACGTACTTCCAATGACTCCGACGGAAAAATCGGAAATCCCGATGCGCGCGCGCCTCCCGCCAAGCGATCCACAAGCCCGCAAGAAGCGCGACGGTCAAAACAACCCGAAGAAACTCGAGAATCTCCGCATGCCGGAAAAAAATATTCTCCATCGCGCCCCTCCTCTAGTATCGGTCGGGCGGAGTACCCGGAGTGTACCCTTCTTGCGGTTCTCCTTCCGACGGCACCGGCACCAGTTGAGGAAGCGCTTTTTCCTGCTCGCTCGCCAGATCTTTGCCGAGCGCCGCCATCAATTCCCCCTCCCCCTTTTCGTTCATATTCTGACCCCGTTCGTTCTGTTTTTCTTTCGCGTCTTTCTCCGCTTGTCTCGCGCCCATCAGGAGCTTGCGCAGTGTTTCGGCGTACTCTTTCCGGCCGTTCGCGCGATCGGCATCCTGCGAGAAAAAAACATCGCTCTTCTGCGTTTCCATAGCATTGAGCGCCGCAAAATAGCGCTCACCCAAGCCCTTGAGTTCCGCCGAAACATCCGCGGTCGGACGACCGTTGACGGTGCCGTCCGGACCGACCAGACGAAGCGTTGAGAGCATTTCGTATCGCT
>JACOVJ010000045.1 GCA_016177385.1 Candidatus Niyogiibacteriota bacterium | reverse complement strand
GGGGGTGCGGGGCTCTGCGATCCAAAACCGCCAGGGTTTCTTTGCCCATGCGTCGGCGTAATCCACGCCGACGCGGGGACCTCGTTGAATGTTAGACACTCGGTGTCTAACAGATGATTCCTCAAGCCAAAGCGCTCGATTTCCAACGAGATCCGCGCCATTGAATTTTTTATCGATGCCGAGCGCCTTGCATACGCGGCCGGGACCGGAAATGCGTTTTCCGTCAATTTCGATGCCGCGGATAAGGACGGCCGCAGGGAAATTTTCGCGCTCGGTGACGATGTTCAAGCACCAATGCATCCCGTAAATAAGATAGACATAGGCCGTACCCGCTTTTTCATACATGACGGCGGTCCGCGCCGTCCGGCCGCGCGAGGCATGGCAGGCCTTGTCCCGCTCCCCGATGTAGGCCTCGGTTTCGGTGATGAGGGAGCGGATGATTTTTCCGTTCATTCGCCGCACCAGCGTTTTACCCAGAAGATCCCGCGCGACCTGAAGGGTCGGCGCCTCAAAAAATATCCGCGGCAGCGATTTTGATCTCATGGCCGCATCGTAGCGCAACAGAGGCGGATTTTTAACCCTGTCGATAATCTGTGGAGAACGCGGGGAGGCATATTCCATTGTCGCACTCCCCCGCCCTTGGTAAGGTCTGGTTATGGCAGAGATCCTGCGAACGCCCCCCCAAAATATCGAGGCCGAAGTCGCGGTCCTCGGGGCATTGATGTTGGATCCGAATGCGGTATATAACGTGGTGGACGTTTTGAAGCCGGTTCATTTTTACCGCGACGCACACCGGCTGATCTACGAAATAATCGTGGAGCTCGCCGAAAAACACGAGCCGGCCGACGTCGTATCGGTTTCGAACCGCCTGAAGGAAACGAATAAGCTCGAGGCGATCGGCGGCAAAAGTTACTTGGCCGAACTCATTGCGAGCGTTCCGTCCGCCGCGAATGCGGCGTATCATGCCGATATCGTTCACAAAAAAGGGGTGCTACGCGAGATGATCGAGGCCGCCGGCCACATCCACCAATTGGGATACCAGGAAGGAGAAAATGTCGATATGTTGTTGGATGAGGCCGAGCAGAAGATCTTCTCCATTTCGCAATCGTCCCTCCGGCAAAAATTAATACCCGTGGGAACGGCGCTCGCCGATGCGTGGGAACGGATCGACCGCTTACATAAAAATAAAGGAGAGTTGCGCGGGATTCCAACCGGATTCGCGGATCTCGACCACATTCTTTCTGGTTTTCAGCCATCGGATCTTGTGGTCCTGGCGGCCCGACCGTCCTTGGGTAAAACGTCGCTCGCGCTCGATATCGCGCGGAATGCCGCCTTGCATCATCAAATTCCGGTCGGTCTTTTTTCGCTTGAAATGTCATCGGATCAGTTGACGGACCGTTTTATTGCGGCGGAAGCCCATGTGGATCTGTGGCGGTTGCGTACGGGCCGCCTGACCTCCGACAGCGACGATTTCACGCGAATTCGCGACGCGCTCGACCGTCTATCAAAAGCCCCCATCTATATCTACGACGAGGCCGGCATCAATATTTTGCAAATGCGCGCGATGGCGCGGCGTCTTCAGGCGGAGAAGGGATTGAAACTCATCATTGTGGATTATTTGCAGTTGATCCAGCCGCGCGCCAATACCGACAACATCGTTCAACAGATCACGGAAATTTCTCGTTCGCTCAAAGGTCTCGCGCGCGAATTGAACATCCCGGTGCTTGCGCTTTCCCAATTGTCGCGCGCTGTGGAATCGCGCCATCCCCCGATTCCCAAACTCCCGGACCTCCGTGAGTCCGGAAGTATCGAGCAGGACGCCGATGTCGTCATGTTCATCTATCGCGATGACCGGTACCGTCCGAATAGCGACCGCCCGAATCAAGCCGATATTATGATTCAAAAACACCGCAACGGTCCGTTGGGTCAGGTGACGCTCTATTTCAATCAGGCGTGGACCAGTTTCTCGACGCTTGCTAAAGAGGGCTACGCGCCTGCCTCGCTGAGTCAAGGCGGGCCGGCTTCATCGGCGGATTCGGGCGGCTCGATATCCTCATAACATGCATTCCCCTCCAATCGAAAAATTGATTCGGATTTTTAAACGGTTTCCGGGCATCGGCGAGCGCCAGGCGGCGCGATTTGCGTATCATTTGGCGCTCGAAGATCGCGCCGCGCGCGCGGATCTTGCCCAAGCGATCACGGCGCTCGACGCCGTTCGGTCGTGTCCGGAGTGCTTCCGGACCCTCGGGGGTGACATCTGTGCGCTCTGTGCGGACCCGGGGCGCGACCATTCAACGATCGTGGTCCTCGAGAATGATACGGACCTCGACGCATTCGAGCGCGCCGGCGTCATCAATGCGCGGTATTTCGTACTCGGTGGTACGCTTTCCGAATTTGGCGAGGGCGCGAATACGGGTCAATTGCGTTTCCGGGTGTTCTATGAGCGCATTAAAACCGCCGCCGCCGTCCGCGAAGTGATCATTGCGTTGGATGCGACGCCGGAAGGAAATTTTACGGCGCGCTATATCGAGAAGATCCTGGAACCGCTTCAAAAAACGCGTTCCATCAAGATCGTGCGGCTCGGCCGCGGCATTTCGACCGGCGCCGAGATCGAATATTTGAATCGCGACACGCTTAAAGACGCGCTTGATAACCGTCGTTAGCGCATAAAATTCGTTGTCTAAATAAATGGACGGCCGCCCATTTATTTAGACAGCTCAATGTTATTTTAATTTATAGAACGCTTTTTCGGGGAAGCGAAGATCGATATAGTCGGCCGTTTTGTTTTTAAGAGGCCCCGACAGGAGGGCGGCAAAATTCGCGCCCGCGACCACCGGATCGGTCTTGGAATCGAGAATGAGCGTTTTGTTCGTATTCGTGATAAGATCCCATTCGCCGTCGTCCAAGATCGCGATCTGCGTCACGTCCTCGCCCAGCATTTCAAGCGCATGGATGAATGTCCGGATCCTTCCGATCTCTGCCGGATCATAGATCCCCGAGCCGAGCGCGACCGCTCCGGTTGAGGCGTCCGTTACGCGCAGGATCGGCTCATCGGAGATCTCCGGCGCCGGCGCGAATGCCACCGCATTTTCATCTACATAAAAGCACGCATTGATGCGGCACCAATGCGCCCAATCCCCCCGTTCCTTTGCGGCAATGATCAGACGGCGCGAAAAAAGTTCGCGCGCGATCGTGACATCGCCGAGCGCCGGGAATCGCGCAAGAAGGGCCCCACGGAGCGCGGCCGGACTCATCCCGATAAGGTTGCGCCGAAAAAACATACTCTCGGCGATGGATTCTTCCGCCGCGCGGGAAATCTCGAAGGCGGGCACCGCAGAAGCCCCCCGCACATCGAACTCGCGCACGGCGAGCCAGCGGTCGGCGGCGAGTCCGGCGGCTCCAATTCCCACGAACGCGCCCGCAACGACGCCTAAACCGACGATCAAATGGCGGCGCCGGCGGACACGGCGTGTACGCTCAAGCGTCGAGCGTTGCATTTTTTATACGCTCGGATCCGATATATTTTTGGAGCGCCTCAGGCACCGTGATCGAGCCGTCCGCTTGCTGATAATTTTCGAGGATCGCGATCAAAATCCGTGGCGTTGCGATGGCCGTATTATTGAGTGAATAGCAAAAACGCATCTTATCATCGGCGCCGCGATACCGGATATTGAGACGCCGCGTCTGAAAATCATGATAGTACGATGACGAATGGGATTCCCGGTACCGTCGCTCGGACGGGATCCACACCTCGATATCGTAGGTTTTAACATGCGCCCGCCCGATATCGCCGCCGCAGTTAACGACCACGCGGTATGGGAGCTGGAGCCCCTGCAGGACCTTTTCGGCATTCGCGGTCAGCTCTTCGTGATATTTCACGGAGTCCTGATGATCGGCGACACTCAAGATCAGTTGCTCGATCTTGAAAAATTCATGCAAGCGATAGATACCTTTGGTATCTTTACCGGCTGCGCCTGCCTCGCGCCGGAAGCACGGGGAAAACGCAAGGAATTTTTTGGGCAGGTCGCTTTCTTTCAAAATCTCATCCGCGTACATTCCCATCATCGGGATCTCGGCCGTCGCCGATAGATAGAGGTCATCCTGAGTTTTATATACGTCCTCGCGCGATTGCGGAAAATGGCCGGAGCCGAACAAATTCACCTCGCGCACGAGTGCAGGCGCGATCACCGGCGCGTAACCGGAATCTCGGAACATATCAAAAACATAATTCCACAACGCGAGCGACAGACGCGCGGCATCGTTTTTCAGAAAATATCCGCGGAATCCCGAGACCTTCGCCCCCCGCTCAAGATCAACGAGGCCGAGCGCTTCCATCAGGGTGATATGGTCCCTTGGTTCAAAATCAAACGGCGCGGGTTTCCCCCATATCCGCGCCTCTACATTGTCGCGGTCGGACGCGCCGTCCGGAACCGAAGGGTCGGGGATATTCGGGACATCGAGCATCAGCTTCTGCCATTCCGTATCCGCCCGTTTGAATTCGCCCTCCTTCTTGGAGAGCGCATCTTTCAATTCGCGCAGATCCTTGATCGCCGCTTCTTTTTCGCCTGCATCGGTGATCGCCGCAACACGCAGGGACGCCTTGTTTTGCTTGGCGCGGAGTTCCTCGACCTCCGCGGTGAGTTTCCGGCGCGCCTCGTCAACGGTCAAAAGTTCTTTTACATCAAATTCAATGTGTTTCCGGCGTGCGCCCGTCTGAATAAGATCAGGATTTTCCCGGATGAATTTAATGTCGAGCATCTGGATTTAAATGCCGAGCAGTTCCGACAGGCGTTTCTGATCAAAACCGACGACCATTTCGCTGTCAATGAAAATGACGGGAACGCCCATCTGACCGGACTTTTCGAACATTTCCTTGCGGGCCGCCTCGTCGCCGGCGACATCTTTTTCGGTATAGTGAATGTTATGCGTCTTGAAAAACTCTTTGGTCATCTTGCAATACACGCACGTCGGGGTCGTATAAATGGTGACATTGGCCATAAATAAAAATGAGCGGATAAATCTGCTATTCTTTCAGTATATCATGCAGAATGCTCTCTGCGTAGCGGGGGCGAAGGGTGGACCCGGCGAGAATCGAACTCGCGCCTCCGCATTGCAAATGCGGCGTTTTACCACTGAACTACGGGCCCTTTTCGGAATGCGCTGTTTATTATATAGTAAAAAACGACATGGCACAAGGCACATTGACAGTTCCGGAGGGCGCCCGTATGCATCCATCGCGGCTTAGGCGCTTCATTCGGGAGATGCTTCGCCCGTGGAACGCCTTGCTGTTCATATTTTGGTCACTCTTTGTCTATGTATGGCTGCGGGGCTGGAACAATGCCGCGATGTTCGATCGCGGCTGGTGGTTCGATGCGGGAGGGCACGCTCTTTTTGGATTTTTGGGCGCTCTCACCTTTTTTTATCTGTTTCGCCGTTATGCGGTGCGCGGCATCTTCAATATCGCGGGTGATTTCTTTCTCGCGCTCATCATCGTCTCGGTCGTTACCTCTTTGGGCCTTCTGTGGGAAGGCATCGAACTTGGATATGACTTAGCGATACAGCCGAGCGTCGCGGATTGGCTCGCAAAAGCACAAAAGAATTCCGTGGACACGACCATCGACATGCTGGAGAATGCCGGTTTTGCGGTTCTCGCAATGCTTGCGGTAGCCGCCTATCGCGCATTGCACCGGAAAAGGCACTCCGATGAATCGGAGCGGGAAGAGATCGAAGAGCTGAGCGCCCGAATCGAGCATCTTTCGCGCGACCTGCGCCGTCGCCGGGCTGAACAACTGCGCGTGTTCAATCGTCGCCTGTTGCCGAGCTTGCGGCGGCTGATGCAAAGCATAAAACGCGGCGACACCGAAAAATGAATCCGTCCCGCTGGAAGCGGGGCGGTTTTTTATTGGAGGGTTCGCTCGTCGGGCGCATCAACGGCGGGCAAGCGATATCAGGTGATGGACGAATTGAGGAAAATTGAGCCCGACGCTCGCAGCGGCTTTGGGATAAAGCGACTGCCCGGTCAGGCCCGGCAAGGTATTGAGTTCCAAAATAACGATCTCCCCTTTTGGAGTGATCATGAAATCGGAACGCGAATAATGGCGGCAGCCGATCGCCGAATGTGCCGCAACGGCCGTGGCCTGCAAACGATCGCGGATGTCGTCACTAAATCTACCGGGGCAGATCTCCTGCGTCCGGCCGTCGTATTTGGAGGCCGCGTCGAAGAACGGCGAACTGGGCGGCGGGACGATCTCGACCACAGGAAACGCATAGTGCGGGATGCCGCGGAACCGCTCGAGCACTGCGACCGACGCTTCTCGGCCGCGGATGAATTGTTCGATCACAATTTCATTGTCGGTGCTAAAAGCGGTTTTCATCGCATCCATCAGTTCATATGCATTCGTTGCGACGCGGATCCCGATCGAGGACCCGCGATTCGCAGGTTTAACAATTAACGGGAATCCCAGGTGCCGGATCGCATAGGCGGACGCTTCTGCCCAATCCGAATTTTTCAAGACAGCGATCCCGGCCGGGATCGTTAACCCCGCCTGTCCAAAAAGGTCTCGCGCCGTACGCTTGTGCATACCAGCCGCCGACGCAATAATGCCTGAGCCCGTGTACGAAAGGCCGTATTGTTCGAATATCTGTTGAATTTTGCCATCCTCGCCGTACTCCCCGTGGAGCGCATTGAACGCGATATCGATCGCATTGCAAACCTTTTGAGGAGCCGCAGGAACGCCGTGCATATGCCAGACGCCGGTTTTATCAATGAAAATATCAACGGCCTCATATCGGCGTTCGTCGAGCGCCCCCAAAACCTCCGCGCCGCTTCGCAGAGAAACGTCATATTCGGAGGATGGTCCGCCCCGGAAAACGCCGACGATCGTTTTTGCCATGTCCGTATCATAACGCAAAAAAGCCGCCGGTTTTAGCCGGCGGCTGTGTGTGTCGTGCGTTTTTGCTTGAAGCTCCGGCGATCCATGTGCGCAAGGATCACCGCGTATACCACATTGAACATCTGGGCTTTTGTGAGCTTGGTCGTATCC
>JACOVJ010000022.1 GCA_016177385.1 Candidatus Niyogiibacteriota bacterium | reverse complement strand
AGAAATGCGCGCGATCTTCGAGCGATTGGGATTTGATGTTGAAACAGCCCCAAGGGTAGCCCTTAGGAATCAGAAAAGGGCTACCCTTGGGGCCACCGGATGGACCGTCGTCGTTCCGACCGCGCGGCGCGATATCGCCATCGAGGAGGATCTGATCGAAGAAGTCGGCCGCATATACGGATACGATTCGATCCCGGAAACACGGCCGCAGAGCGATCTCGTAAGCGCGGCCGCGCCGCTCGAGGTCCGCAATCGCGACCGGACGCTCGCCGCCTTCTATGCGGCCGGATTCACCGAAGCACGGACCTATTCTTTCATTGGCGACCGGGAGACCGCATTGCTCGATGACGGCGCGCGTAAGACCCTGATCGAACTCGAAAATCCCCAAAGCCGGAGCGCGACCGCATTGCGGCCGCTGGTTCTTCCGTCGCTTGCGCTCGCCGCGGCCGAGGCCCTGAAATTCACGCCGTCTTTGCGGTATTGCGAATTAGCGCGCGTTTTTCGGCATTCAAAAACCGCGCGGGATACGAGCGGCCTCGAGGAAAACCGGCTTGCATTCATAGTAGCCGAAAAGACAAAAGAGGCCGGTCGGGGGTTCGTATTTTATGAGCTGAAAGGGGCGCTCGATTCCATCTTCGAGTCCTTGGGGCTTCCGGAGGTGTGGTATGACGACGTTCCTTCCACGCCCGCGCTCATAACGCAGGATGTAGGGCGGTTTTTGCATCCGTATCAGGCCGCCCTGATCAAAATTGGGAACCGCACGGTCGGTATCATGGGGGTGGTCCATCCGGACATGCGCAACGTTCTTGATATTCCTGTGGAGGCGGCCGCCGGAGAGTTGTACTTTGATGCGTTTGAAAAGGAACTCGAAAGTGAAAAGGAATATCGCGCCGTTTCCAAGTATCCGGCAGTGTTACGCGATATTGCGGTATTGGTCCCCAAGGACATTCGGATGACCGAGGTGGAGGATCGCATCCAGAATGCAGGCGGGGAGCTGTTGGCGGATGTCGACCTCTTTGACGCTTTTGAGGGGGACGAGATCGGCGCGGATAAGAAGAATTTGGCATTTCATTTGATATTCCAATCCGAGGAACGGACGCTGACGGTCGCGGAGGTGGAGGCGCTCATGAAAAAAATCACCTCGGCGCTTGAAGCGGATGAGGGGTGGGAGGTACGATAACCTATTACCATGGCAGAAACCGACAAAGAGAAAAAAGGGCACTATACCGCAAAGGACATCTATGTCCTGGAGGGGCTCGAACCCGTGCGCAAGCGCCCGGGCATGTATATCGGCTCGACCGGAGTCGACGGTCTGCATCATTTGATCTGGGAGGTGGTGGACAACAGCATTGACGAGGCGATGGCGGGGCATGCCAAGAACATTTCGGTGACCCTGCTGCCGGAGGATGCCATCCGCGTGGTAGACGACGGCCGCGGCATTCCGGTGGAGCGCCACGAGCAAACGAAAAAATCCGCGCTCGAGACCGTGATGACGACATTGCATGCCGGCGGAAAATTCGGCGGTGAATCCTATAAGATCTCGGGCGGGCTTCATGGCGTGGGCGTTTCGGTCGTGAATGCGCTCTCGAGGCGGCTCGAAGTGCAGGTTTGCCGCGACGGCGAGCTATGGTCGCAGGAATACGTACGGGGAAAACCGAAAGCCGCGGTCGGTAAGATCGGGACCTGCAAAGGGACGGGGACGGCGGTGACATTCGAGGCGGACCACGAAATTTTCAAGACCATCGAATACGACTGGAACCGGATCCTGACGCATTTGCGTGAGCAGGCATATTTGACGCACGGCGTCCGGATCACGGTGATCGATGCGCGCGCAAAAGAAGCGCACGAGCACCGTTCGCACGCGTTTTATTTCGAAGGAGGCGCGCGTTCGTATATTTCGTATTTGAATCGTGCGCTCGAACCGCGACATGACACGATCTTTTATGTCCTGAAAGATCACGAAGGCATGTCGGTCGAGGTTGCATTGCAGTATGTGGATGATCTCCAGTCGCGCGAGTCGAGTTTTGCCAACAATATCCATACGCCCGAAGGCGGCATGCATTTGACCGGCTTCCGGACCGCGCTCACGCGAACCCTGAACGATTACGCGCGAAAAAATTCCATATTGAGATCAGAGGATGATAATTTAACGGGCGACGATGTGCGCGAGGGGCTAACGGCGCTCGTTTCCATCAAGATCCGCGAACCGCAATTCGAAGGGCAGACCAAGGCGAAATTGGGAAATCCCGAAGCGCGGACCGGCGTTGAGGCGGTGTTCGCGTCGAGCTTTACCGAATTCCTCGAAGAACATCCGTCCGATGCCCGCTCCATCATGGAGACCGTGGTGCTTGCGATGAAAGCGCGCAAAGCCGCCAAGGCCGCCAAAGAAACGGTGCTCCGTAAAGGGGCGTTCGGCGGACTCACGCTTCCGGGGAAGCTGGCCGATTGTCAATCGAAGGACCCCGAGGATTCCGAGCTTTTTTTGGTGGAGGGCGATTCGGCGGGCGGTTCGGCCAAGGGTGCGCGCGATCGCCGGACACAGGCCATTCTGCCGCTTCGCGGAAAAATTTTAAATGTTGAGCGCGCGCGTCTCGACCGGATGTTGACGAGTCAGGAGATCAAGAATTTGATCATCGCGCTCGGCGTCGGCATCGGCCCTGAAATGGAACTCGATAAATTGCGCTATCACAAGATCATTTTAATGACCGATGCGGACGTGGACGGCGCGCATATCCGTACGTTGCTTCTTACGTTTTTTTACCGCCATTATCCGGCGCTGATCGAGCAAGGGCATCTCTATATCGCCCAGCCGCCGCTCTACGGCCTGCATAAAGGCAAGGAAAAAGTGTATGCGTTTTCGGACGTCGAGCGCGATGCGGTACTGAAAGAAAAAAAATGGGAGGGCGCTCCGGTCCAGCGCTACAAGGGGCTCGGCGAAATGAACCCCGAGCAACTGTGGGAGACGACCATGAATCCCGCGAATCGCATCCTTAAACGCGTGGCCATCGGCGACGCCGAGGAGGCGAACCGCACGTTCGATATTTTGATGGGCGCGATCGTGGAGCCGCGCAAGATCTTCATTCAAACGCACGCGAAGACCGTGCAGAATCTGGATATTTAAAAGCCGCGATCCGAATTCGGGTCGCGGCTAAATTTCTTTTGGAAATTTGCGGCGAAAAACATTCATTGCGCATTCGTAGGCGTGTTCCATCGCAAGTTCGATATCGCCTTTTTTATTGAGCTCGCCCCGTTCAAAATCCGTGCACGCGCGCCACTCCATGACGGCGAATGTTTTTGTGGTCCACGGCGAACGGAAAGCGACAAATTTTGAGGATTTTGCGCGACGCAGCCGGCGCAGTTCTTCGATGGCGACACGGTCTCCGGTGGACATTCCAAAAAGACGTTTCTGCCAGGAATCGAATTCCGGCTGCGCATCCTTTGCCCGATTCCGCGGGCCATTGAAAAAGATAAAGATACAGTCGCATCCGAAATCGATCGCGCGCTGGATCGAAACATGCCGCCCGTCCGAGTAAAAACGGTCTTCGATCTGAATCGGAGGCAGGAATCCCGGAATGGAGGCCGAAGCGAGGATCGCATCTTTGATACGTTCCGGCTGATCCTGAAACAACGGATCACGGTTGGTGAAATACTTATGACTTTCCGTTTGATCCCGTATCGTCACGATATCCAGATGTACGGGCGAGCGGATGAGGGTCTCGGCGTCAATCATATCGACCAGCCGCCGGATCCCGCGATTCCGAAAAAGGTGCGTGGAAGACCAATGCCAAATAGGGTCATAAGCTGGAAAAAGTGCGGACGGGCCGCGTCGTTCTACATCGAGAAATATATCCCGAAGAACGCGGGAACCGGTGCCGCCCATTTCCGCGAGTTTTGCTCCGATGATCCCTCCGACGGATGACCCCTGAATATAGGTTGGATTCAGGATCCCGTAATCTTCAGCGGCCCAGAGGAATCCGACGCTGTTGGCGCCTAAGGCCCCCCCGCCACCCAAAATGAAGCCGGGTTTTTCAGGTTGCATAGCGCGCCTTATTGTGAAAGTTCACTATGATTTCAGTATATCACTTGGTAAGGGTTGACGGCCGCCTGCCATTGCTATATAATGAAAGGGTTAAAAAGTAAAGCCCCGCGGAGGGGTTTTTAAATAGGGGGAATGATTATGGGATATATCCAGCGCCTCACGGATTATCTGAAGTCCGCGCGGCTCGAGGTCAAAAACGTGAACTGGCCGACCCGCCGCGAGACGGTGCAATTTACGATCTTGGTCATTGCCGTTTCGGCATTGGTGGCGGCCTATTTGGGCGCGCTCGATCTTCTTTTTATCCGCGTCATCGAGTGGCTCATTTTGTAATCTATGGCAAAGCAAACCGGAGAATTCGGGCGGAATTGGTATGCGGTGCACACCTATTCGGGTTACGAAGAGGCGGTTGCGCGCAACTTAAAACAGCGCGTGGAATCGCTCGGATATGAGGATAAAATTTTCAATATCCTGGTTCCCAAAGAAAAAAAGATCAAGATCAAAGGCGGTAAGCGCCGCGTCGAGGAGGAAAAGATCTATCCGGGGTATGTGCTGGTGGAAATGGTCGTGACCGACGACTCGTGGTACGTGGTGCGCAATACCCCGCGCGTGACCGGATTCGTGGGGTCGGGCATCACGCCCACGCCCTTGTCGCGCGAGGAGGTGGATTTTTTGTTCCGCCGCATGCAGGCCGAAGAGCCCAAATACACGATCGACGTGAAGGTCGGCGACACGGTGCGCATCAACGACGGCCCGTTCAAAGAATATGAAGGGAAAATTTCGGAGATCGACGATGCCAGAGGCAAGGTGAAAGTGCTCGTGTCCATTTTCGGGCGCGAAACGCCGGTCGAGCTCGACTTTTTGCAGATCAAGAAGTTGTAATAACCAAATTGCAACCATCATTTTGAGGTACGCTTGAATTTCCAGCGAAATTCAAGCTCCGTCCTCGGCATTTTGTTTGCGGATTTTGCAAAAGTATAATCCGCAAACACCTTGCAAAATGCCTGCGGAGATTCTAAAATAGCATTCGTCATCCATTTGTTATGGCAAAACCCATCAAAATCGTACTGAAGCTTCAGATTCCGGCCGGGAAAGCCACCCCGGCTCCGCCCATCGGCTCGACCCTGGGACCGCACGGCATCAACATCGGGCAATTTTGCTCGCAGTTCAACGAAGCGACCAAAGACAAGGGCGATTCCATCATTCCGGTGGAAATGACGATCTATGAGGATCGGAGTTTTGATTTTAAATTAAAAACGCCGCCGGCGTGGAAAAGGGTTCGGGAAATGCGCTCGCGCAAAAGGTGGGGACGGTCAGCCGGGAGAAGGTCCGCGCGATCGCCGAACAGAAAATGGAGGACTTGAACGCCCATTCCATTGAGGCGGCGATGAAGATCATCGAGGGCACGGCGCGGAGCATGGGAATTGAAGTGAAAGGGTAGTCCACAAAGGGTAGTCCTTAAGAATTAGAAAAGGACTACCCTTTGGGGGCTACTTGTCAAGCGGTTATCCACAGCTGGATTTAAGACGCCGCTGATACGCTTGCAATAGATTTGCTTGATACAATGGAGGTGCTATGAACGGCACTTTTCTTGTTATTGAAGGCGGCGAAGGTGCAGGGAAATCCACGCTTGTCAATGGACTCAAGGATGCTCTTGAAAAGATGGGGTCGGCGGTTTTAGTTACGAAAGAACCCTACGATCAGGAAATTCGCAAACGCCTGCTGACCGAGTCGCTGAATGCCGAGGAACAGCTCGCGCTTTTTTTGCAGGATCGGAAAGCGCACATCGAACACGTGATCCAGCCGGCGCTCGATGCGGGAAACATTGTCATTTGCGACCGGTTCAGCCCGTCCACCATCGCGTACCAGTGCGGCGGCGAAGGGTTAGACCTCGAAATGGTTGGGCGTCTGGATGCGGAAGCGCGCGGCGGATTGTGGCCCGACAAGATTCTGTTGCTTGACGGCAGCCCGGTTGTGTTCAAAGAGCGGGTGTTTAGGCGCGGCGCGGTGCTCACGACCTATGAGCGAAAGCCATCCGATTACCACCAACGTATTCGCGCGTCATTTTTAGCGCAGGCGCAGGCGGACCTTTCGCATTGGTGCATTATCAACGCGGAAAAAAACGAAGCGGACGTGCTGATAGACGCTCTTGCGTGCCTCGATCCATTGATGAAAGCTCTGGAACATTGAAAGGAGATAGGAATGAAAGGCCTCGAATTCGCGCGCGCGTTTGCGCGGCAGGAAATGCCATACCGATTTTCGGAGCTTGAGACGCGCGTTCTGCGGCGATTCTTCACGAATACGACGCGGCGGGTTTTCTTCATGCAGATGTTGCCGGCCAATATCGGCGGGGCGACGATCGCGATGTATTCACGGCTCAAAAATCCGCGCGGCATCCGAGGGATTTTCGTGGATAAATTTTTGCCGGAACTTTTGGTCTCGTTGCTCGAAGTCACGGAAAAGGAATTCGGCGGGAAACTGGAGAAAGCGCTCGCGCACTACGGCGTGAAATCCCTGCAGGATTTTCGCGATAAATTTCCAGGCGGAGAACTGGCGCTTAATGAATTTTTGGTGGGCATGAAGATCGATCCCGATTATCTCGAAAAACTGACGCAGGCTGAGCGGGTTCGCCGATTCCTGCAGACGTGGCTCGATGCCTACGGGCACAATTCGATCGCGCGGGGTGCGGCCGTGTGGGTGTGCTTCGAACAGATCTCCATTCTCGCCGCCAAATCCATCGAATGGGGGCGGCCGGGCGCGGGATACATCGAACTCTCGACGCGCTATGTGGACATGGGCGGCAAGGATTGCTACCCCATCGCCGACATTCTTGCGGAATACGGCGTGCCTGCCCTGCAGGTCCGCGACCACTTGACGCTCTGCTTCGACCGGTATCGCAAATGGCAGGGCGAGAATTTCTCGGGGCCGTTCCCGCAATTTTTGCGCTCGCGCTATGCGCATCTCTACGCGGACGATCTTCCGAGCTTGGAGCAAGGCATTATCGGCGAAACCTGCGACGTGCTCGGCAATTTTTTGCCGTCGGCGGCGCTGACGTCGGTTGGCGTCTGCGTGTCCGGCGAAGCATTCCCGAAATTGCTCGAGCATCTCCTGCTCGACAACACGCCAGAAAATATCGCGCTTACGGAAATGGTCATCGAGGAGGCCGGAAAATGTGGTGCGGCGCAGTTCGCGCGCCATTACGAGCCGACGCCGTGGAAGCGGATGACATGGGAGTATTTAGATACTGCCCAGTTCGCGATGTGGGGCGAGGGGGGTAAGAGCCATGTCTTTTCCTCGAAAATCCTACCGCAGAGAGCCGATGCGGAATATTGGCTGTTCGGTAAATTTCGTTTGCGCGCGCATTTTGCCAAGTGCTGTTCTTTTGATGAAGTAGTGGAGCGTCTTTTGCAATGTCCGCGCGGCGACCACGAAAAATTGCCAAATGAATTCGAAGCGGTCTCGGCGGATTTCCGCGGCGTCATAAGTTTCCGTTCGTGGCGCGACCTGCATCGCATGGGATTCTCGACGCACTTCCGTACGCGGCTCACGCCCGATATCGGGTTTTATCACTACGATAAACCGGCGCCGGACGGATTCGAAACGGCATGCGCCGAACTGCATTTGAAGACCGAACAGCTGTACCGCCTGCTCGCGGAGCGCGGCGTGCCCGAAGAGATCATTGAGTACGTGATGCCGATGGGAACGCTCATCGGATTTACGATCGGCGCGAATCTCCTTCAGCATGAATTCTGCACCTGGCAAAGAAGCAAACCCTCGGTCAATCACGAAGTTCGCCAAATTTTCCTCGGCATTGAAAAAGCGCTTGGCGCCGAGTATCCCTGGTGGAAGCGCCTGTCGCGCGCCGACCGAACGCCGGCGTATGTGTTCGCGCGCGGGAAAAAAGCGATCCCGCTATGATTCTTCACCCCTTGCCCAGCAAGGGGTTTTTCATTAACAATAGAGCAATGCTTCGCATTCGGCTCATTGCTCTGGGGCTTTTGCTCGCGGGTTCTCTATTCGCGTATGTTGCGTTTGCGCATATCGTGAACCCCGGCGGATTTCTGGCGGGCCTTCCGTTCCGTCTGGGGCTTGATCTGCAGGGCGGCGCGCATTTGGTCTATCGCGCGGATGTGTCGGCGATCCCGTCGGGCGACGTCAAGGAATCCATGGAAGGACTCCGCGATGTCATCGAGCGGCGGGTCAATGCGTTCGGGGTGTCCGAGCCCGTGGTTCAGGTGGAGCGCTCGGGCGTTGAAGACCGCCTGATCGTTGAGCTTGCCGGCGTTTTTGATGTCGGGCAGGCGATCCAGGTCATCGGATTTACGCCATTCCTCGAATTCAAGAGCGAGCGCGAGGCGGACGCGCGCGACGCGATCCTTGCGGCGCAGGAGAAAAACGAGCGCACGGGTGAAGATGCCTATTT
>JACOVJ010000048.1 GCA_016177385.1 Candidatus Niyogiibacteriota bacterium | reverse complement strand
GATGGAAATGACGGCGCTCTATGCGCGCGCCCAAGACCGCATCTACACGA
Source organism: Candidatus Niyogiibacteriota bacterium (assembly GCA_016177385.1). GTDB lineage: Bacteria > Patescibacteriota > Minisyncoccia > HO2-45-28 > HO2-45-28 > JACOYI01. The sequence goes on along the minus strand of JACOVJ010000048.1, from coordinate 4,402 downwards.
AGCTCGAAAAACTCGCGGCGTATCCGCAGATCCGGTTCGCGGATTTCGGCCAGCGCCGCCGGCACAGTTTCGGCTGGCAACAGTGGGTCGTCGGGCTTGCGAAGGACATGCTGAAAGGGCAATTCACGGGAACATCGAATACCTGGATGGCGTTCCACTACGACCTCGTTCCGATCGGGACGAATGCGCACGAACTTCCCATGGTGCTTACCGCGCTTGCGGATTCAGATTTTGAAAAGCGGATGGCGCAGTACAGGGTTCTTGAGCATTGGGAAAGAATGTACGGCGAGGGTCTCCGCATTTTCCTGCCCGACACGTACGGGACGGAGCAGTTTTTGTCGCCTGCGAGCGAGGCGTTGTCTCGGTGGCGCGGGTTTCGTCAGGATTCGGGCGACCCGATCTCGCGCGGCGAGGTCTACATCGCGTGGCTCGAAAAACTCGGTGTCGATCCGAAGGACAAGCTCATTATTTTTTCCGACGGGCTGGATGCGGATCGTATGATCGAACTTCACAATCATTTTAGCGGCCGGATCAAGACGGTATTCGGGTGGGGGACGCTTCTGACGAACGATTTTCGCGGATGCTATCCCAAGAATCCCCTGTTCCGTCCGTTCTCCATGGTGTGCAAAGTTGTGGCGGCACGGGAGAACGGCGATTCGGAATGGAGGCCCTGCGTGAAATTGTCGGACAACATTCAAAAAGCGACCGGTCCCAAGGACGAGATCGAGCGATATGTTCGGATCTTCGGGCATGCTGGCCGGACCGACGAAAAAGTTCTTGTATGAAAAAATATCCCTCAAACGCATTGCGTTCGGGGGATTTTTGTTTTTGGCTTACCGGAAAAGCGTGGGGATGCCCGACTTTTCTAGAATCCATCGGAGAAGCATGGCGCCGAGCGGCCGGTGGGCGCTCACGAGAAAATCCGGCTCATGGAGTTTTCCAATAGGGAACCAGTCGGCGCGGTGGACATCATCGCCGGGCCGGATGTCGCCATTTCTGTATTCTGCGGCAAAAAATGCCGTTGCGATCGAGTCGGGCGTGTCACGATAGCGGTTGTCTTTGATCCGGCTCGAGCCGATGTAGGCGAGGTTTCTGAATCGCACAGACGGGATTTCCTCCGCGGCTTCGCGGAGAATCGCGGCTTCGTAGGACGGGTCGGATTCATCCACGAATCCGCCGGGGAATCGCCACAGTCCGGGCTCGGAATTTCGTCCGACCAGAAGAACGTCCCGCGATTCCCGAAGCACGGCAATATCCACGGTCGGGTAGACGAGCGGCGGACGATGTTCAATGGCGTAGATGATGCCGGCGCGGAAGTCGCGGGAATGAACAGGCGCGATTTTTTGGCGTTGCTGGGTGCCGCTGACGTGTTCTTGGGGCGGGACCGCATGGGTCGGGAATATGCCCGTATAAAGCGGGATGAAACTGTCGCGCGAACCGTAGAGGATCGCGGGCCGCTGTTTTCCGAATGTTTTCTGAATGAGGAGGTCGAGGTCGTCGGACCACCCTTCATGCGAGATCGGATGATCGAACAATCCGTCAACAATGAGCGGACGGCCGGGAAACGTATCGAGAACCATCTGTTTGCGCGATCCGAATGGCAGGGGGTTCGTCGCCGACGGCAGGCCTCGGGGAATGCCGAGAACGATCAAAACATCGGTATGGCGCCCGAGAACATAATTCACGAGATGGCGATGCCCTTCGTGCAGTTCCGGCACCTGAAAGCGCGCGACAATGACGCCGACCGTAGTGTCTCGTTCCATGGGTCTCCTATGGGTGGCTTAAAGAACATCCCCGCGTTCGGGCCGGGGCGGCCGCCGCCGAGAGCGCGGCGATCGTCCCGACCCGAACATTACAGGATCTTGATCTCTGTTACATCCGGCGATGCGAATCGGTAGAGCGTTGCCGGGCGCGCCCGTCCGAGCGTGCGCTTTTTCGGGAGCGCGCGCACGATCTTGAGTTTCAGGATTTTTTTGCGGAAATTGCGCTTATCCAGATCGGTTTTCATGATGCATTCATACGCGTTTTCAAGTTCGGTCAGCGTGAATTCATCCGGCATGATGGTTACAAGGATCGTGGTGGAGGCCGCGCGGGAGCGCAGGCGCTTTCGGGCGGCTTTCAATATCTCATTGTGGTCATAGGCGAGCGCCCCGACCGCATCCATCGGAACCCATCGCGTCTCCGGCGTGTCGCGCTGTTCCTGCGGAGAAAGCGCGTCCCACGCGATGAGCGCCAAATAGGCGACGGCGACAACGCGTCCGCGGGGGTCGCGGTCAATGGCGCTGAACGTATAGAGTTGTTCCATATAAAGCGTGGAAGCGCCAATATGCGCTTTGACGCTGAGGTTGCGCCGCGCGGCTTCTTCTGCGGTCTCGGTCGGATGGATGAGTCCGCCGGGGAGACCCCACGCATGGCGAAAATGGGGCGGCCGGTTGACCGCGATAAGCCGCACGAACAGCCGCTTGTCGCGGATGGTGCAGAGGACGGTATCGGCCGCAAGGACCGCGAAGCGCAGTTTGGGCGGACTTTTTTTCATAGGTCTTCAGTATAGAGGGTCTGCGGGATATTGTAAATAGTACACTAAATTAAATCCCCGACCGGGTGTCGGGGTTTTTGATCTACGCCAACAGGCGGAAGATCATGCTGAAGAGAAACGCGACGGCGCCGCAGACCGGAAATGTCAGAAGCCATGCGTACAGAATGGAGCGCGAATAGTTCCAGCGCACCGTTGAGGCGCGATAGGATGCGGCCGCGCCCATGATCGAGGTCGTGATGGTGTGCGTGGTGGACAGGGGGATGCCGGCGGTCGAGGCGGCAAGGATGGTGCCCGACGCCGCAAGTTCGGCCGAAAATCCCTGCCATGATTCGATCCGCACCATTTTTTCGCCGAGCATCCGGATGATGCGCCATCCGCCCACGGCGGTTCCTACGCCCATCACGCCCGCGCAAAGCAGGATGACCCATGTCGGAATGGCGAACTGCGGCAGAACGCCGCCCATGACGAGGGCCAACGTAAAGACGCCGATGAATTTCTGGCCGTCGTTCAGGCCGTGATTATAGGCCATGAACGCGGCCGAGAAGATCTGCATCCGGTCGAACAGGCGTTTGGACCGGACCGGATTGGTGTTCGCGAAAAAGGACCGGATCGCGGAACCGATGAGCCATGCGCCGGCAAATCCGACGACCGACGAGAAGACGAGGCCGATGGCGACTTTTTTCCATCCATCCCACAAAAGGGCTTCGGGTCCCGCGGCCGCAAGCGCGGCGCCCGCGAGTCCGGCAACGAGCGCATGGGATTCGCTGGTCGGAAGTCCCAAGCGAGCCGCAACGCTCGACCAGATGATAAGTGCAATGAGCGCGGCTGCGATCGTGGGAAGATCGATGACCGATGCCTCGACAATGCCCGCGCCGATCGTATGAGCGACGGCGGTTCCCGAAAGCGCGCCGGCGACGTTCAACGTGATAGCGACGACCACCGCCCGTGCGGGCGAGATGACGCGCGTGGCAACGACCGTGGCAATGGCATTGGGCGCGTCGGTCCAGCCGTTCACGAACTCCGCGCTAAGCACCAAGAGAAGAACGCCGATCAGCAAAACACTCATGCTCTAGCGCGCCTCTTTGCGCACGATCGACGAGATGACGTCTATGACGTCCTGGCAGTAATCGGTGATTTTCTCGAGCCGCTCGAGGATTTCCTTGAGCGCGATGAATTTTTTGGTGGCGATGGTTTCATCCCGGAACAAAGCTTCCAGTGACGAATTCAGGAATCCGTCCGCGCTTTCTTCCAGAGAGCGGATACTCCGGATCGCTTCCTGCATGGACGATGACTTCAATGACGACAAGCCGCGAATGAGGTTTTGGAGAATCGCGACCATACCAATGATGGTATCCGCGAATTCCGAAGCAAGAGGCGGCAGGATGACGATGTTGTAATTCCGGACCCGCTTCACGACCGTTTTCATGCCGTCCAGAATATCGTCGAGTTTCGTGATCAGGCGCTCGACATCGGATTTGTCGAAATCCGTGATGTAGGTCCGGTCGAGTAGTTCGTGCGTTTGCCGAGTGATCTCGTCGCCAAGGGATTCCTGTTCCACGATCACACTGAATGCGGGATTTTCGGCGCTGGGATCGTTGAGGAAGTTTTTCAACGCTTCGGCGGCGGCGCACGAACACTGAATGTGGTCGGAAAACAGTTTTTCAAAGGACCGGCGGTTCTTGTTGAGCATCGTTCGTTCCTTTTTGTCAAGGTTCATCCGAGGTCAAACCAGGTGTCATTATATATGAATTTTATAAAAAGTCAATGAAAACCCCGAGGGGAGTCCTCGGGGATCGGAAATCATCCTTTGTGCCCTGTTGATAACTTATTTACTAAAAATCATATCCGTGGTATAATTAAATTTCG
>JACOVJ010000047.1 GCA_016177385.1 Candidatus Niyogiibacteriota bacterium | reverse complement strand
ATCGCGCATGGCGCTCCCCCACTATCGCGAGATTCAGCGGCATATCTACGGGCCCGCGACGGCTTCGGCGCCGGCGATTGACGGAGCGCTTGAAACCATTGAAAAACTGGCATCAGTTCACGATCTCTATATCATTTCGCGGCGGGGTATCGCGAACGGCATGGAGCAAAGTGCGCGAACATGGCTCAAAGAACACGAGATTCTCGCCCATATTCCCGAAGAACATATATTTTTCGTCCCGCATGACGTTGTGGGCGCAAAAGACGAGGTGGCGCGCACATTCGGAATACGTATGTACATGGATGACCAGCTGAAGATTTTGCACGAACTTCCGTCGGTCGCGATGCGGATTCTGTTCGATCCTTTTTGGATGCAAACCGCTTCGCACCCGTTCCGTGCAATAAAAAAATGGCAGGAACTGCCTGCCCTGCTTGCAACGCTTTAGACTACTCCTATTTTAAGCAAGCGCATTATTCTTTACGCTTACGAAACCGTTTTTGTTCGTGTTCAAGTAAAAGCGTCGCTAGATCCACGATGCGGATGAGATGCGCGGCGGTTTTCGGATACCGGACGAAGCGCGTTTTTCGAATGGCGTTACGCATGGGTGTTACGATCGGCAGAAAATAGGACGACGTCCATTTTTCTCCGAGTTCGGAGAATGCATACGCCACGTTGATAAGATTATCGGCAAGATCCGATAATTTCATCAAACGCACCAATTCTTCCGATCGGATGACCTTTTTTACATACGGGGCGCGATGAGCGTCTCCCCATTCATTGGTCATGCCCCAGATGAGCTCGAAGCCGCGCTCCCCAAAGACGCGCCGGACATCATGCGGAGTAGCCTTTGTATCTTCAAGAACGTCATGGCCTAGAGCGGCGATCGGCGCGATGCGCCGATCTGACAAGACCCCTTCGTTATATCGTTCCAGGGCATCGGACAAGATCTCGGAAACACGCGCCAAATGATGCCACGCAGGAACGCCGCCTGCCCGCTTTTGCCCCCGATGCTTTTTTTGCACGAAAGCGAGGGCGGTTTGGAATTTTTTAGAAGTCATTGAAGCGAATCATAGCACACGAAAAGTCCTAAGGATAGCCTCTTTTCACAAAAGAAAACGCGCCCGTTGCGGGGCGCATGAGATTGTTTTCATTTCCAACGCGCAAGACATCGCTCAAAATAGGCGGCATGCTCGGCAATGTTCTTCATCGCAAAATAATGTTTTTCGCGGGTTCCAAATTCCGGGACCGGACCGCCGTCTGTCAGGATCAACGCGAGCCACATGACGGTCGTCGTTGACATTCGTCCGCATCCATCCGCCCACGGATGAATGACAAAGTCCATCATCCGGTCGGCCCACGCGAGAATGAACGGCCAGACGGATTCCTCTTTCTGACCCCATCGGATCAATTCATGGAGCCGAGCGTAAAAAATGTCCATATGGATCTCGAGTTCTGCCGGCGGCGGATTCCAGCCCGCGTATGAAACATCCCACACGCGATAGCGGGGATTGATCCGGAACGGCAAACCGGTACTCGCGCTAAGCCGATTTGCCTCCTTGGTCAGCAACGCGCGCTCACCCTCATACGGATCGGACTCTTGAAGATCGCACTGAACAATATCGTACCACGCCTCCATCATTTGTCGGATCGCCCGCGCATCTCGAACGGGCTGGATCCACCACGCATCCCAAACGCGCTTGATCAAAATGTTTGTGTTCGCGGCGACCTGCGCTTTCAATTCCTCCCCAGTTTTTTGTAGCGGCCGTTTTGCCGCGCTTACTCCGGCATGGGACTCGCCTTTTGCCGTGCGGCTGCGTTTTTGGATATTTTCAAGAAAGGCATTGCGAAATGCGTCGAAATAGTGTTCTTTGACCGGGGCCATGGGTTTCTCCTTGGTAGGTTCGGTGGCGGTGTTGCGGGTTTTGGCCTGGCGGGCTATTCAATGTTCAATATACCTAATACCTATATTGAACATATTGAACACCTATATAGGCGGGCCGTTAGCCGTCGATGCCAAGTGATTTCAAGTCGCGGAACAGGTCGGGGTTAAGCTCGAAATAACGGTCTTCGAGTTTTTCGGGCTTTTCATCGGCGAACCGGATATCTTTCCATTCGCGGCCGGCGCACGGGAATGCGGCGCCGATATTTTTGATAAGGATGGCCTGGATCGTGGCGCCGGTGCGCTGGGTGATCAAGTCGCGATGGATCCCATCGAGAATGATGAACTCCCCGTTATGGCTTTCGATAATGGGCGGCAAGTAGTTCGCAAGGACCAACCGTCCGTCCGCTACGCGGCCGATGACGATTTGCGGCATCAAGATCGAGAATCCGGACGGCAGGATGTAGGACCCGAAAAAATGGTCGAAACGCTCGATCAGGGCGGAATATTTGGAGCGGTAGGCGTATCGCTGACCCACGAGCATTTGGCGCGGGTCGATCTGCAAATGCTGGATGGTTGCGTCGCGATACGGCCGCTGTTCTGGGTCGGACGCAAGGCCGACATTCCGGAGGAGTCCTTCAAGGTAGCTTGCGTGCATGGCTTTGACGTCAAGAACCTCGGCGATATCCCGCAGGGATGTCACGACTTCGATCTTTGACCACTCATTGAAGCCGAGCACCGAAGGCAAAATATGCGCGCGGCACAAAAACTCGCCGAAATCGATCTGCATTCGCATGGCGTGACTCAAAGAGCGTTTGTTTAAGCGTACTCCCCGCGCCACCCCACTGTCGCCTTGAAAATCCGCCCAAAACTGGTACAATAGGGCTCAAGCGTCCGCCAGCCGGCGGATCAGCTGGTTGATGCGGCTGTAGCTCAGCTGGTTAGAGCGCGTCACTGACCTGCCCGCCGAACAAACCGAAATTTTGGGCGTATAGCTCAGTGGTAGAGCGCGTCACTGATAATGACGAGGTCGAAGGTTCGATCCCTTCTACGCCCACAAAAACCCAAAATTTCGGATCGGCTTTGGCAGGCGGGTAATGACGAGGTCGAAGGTTCGATCCCTTCGTCGCCCACCCGCTTTACGTTTTGTTGACTTCTAGGAACAATATGCTAATCTACGGTTTGTAGTATCGTGGCAGTAAAAACGAACCTTGAAAGGAGTTGTGTTATGAACAGGCTGTTTCGGGAGCTGAAAAGGATTCGTAGTATGCCCCTGCAACCTACTAGCGGCCATGCGTTGATGCCGTCGGCGAGTTTCATAGTGATGGGCGCATTGCTACTGGCGATGACGGGAGCTGCGATTATGGCGAATGTGACCGGCGCAGTCTGGCACTTCAGCGCCGGTCAAATCTGCGTAGCCGCCGTACTCGGCATAATCAATCTCGTCTTGGCTTGGATAAGTCTTGAGGTGATCACCCGACTTCGATAGAAACCCAGCTAGGCATCGAGATTTTTCAGGCGAGCACGTTGTGCTCGCTTTTTTATGTCAAACCTGTTAGACACGTTAGACACTCGGTGTCTAACACATTTGAGAGACCGTGCGACGCTACCGGCTTCTTATGGAGCGCATCGAATTGCAACTGTCCGCTTCCGAAGGGTGATCCCTCCGGAATTTTTATTTCCCTTGACAACCAGTAAAAGTCTCAGGGCATTTTCATGCAAAACCAAAAACCCCCTCTCGGGGGTTTTTGACAGAGCTCTAATTACTTCGCTTTGCCGAGAATCTTGTACATGCCGGTGCCGCACTTCTCACACTTGCCCTTTAATGCCCGCATGCCGCTTTTCATCACAACCTCCTCGGTATTCACCATCGGGCGCTGTTCTTTGCACTTCATGCACCGACCCATTACTTTTTCCATAATTTTGGGTGAGAACTAATAATCTCGACGTTTATGGTCAGTATACTACATATACTTTATTTTGTCCCGTTCATACCCGCCTCGGGCGGGTGAGGATCTCGATTCAAAGCTCCGAGACCAACACTTATGT
>JACOVJ010000043.1 GCA_016177385.1 Candidatus Niyogiibacteriota bacterium | reverse complement strand
GTCTGGATCTTCCGGCGCGTATCGCTTCTCGATACCGTGCGCCAACTTGAAGAATGGCTCGCGGACGAACTCGATCTTACGGTCGAAGCAAAAAACAGTTCGTCGCTCTATGATCATGCCCAGCGCTACCATAAAACCGATGTTCTGATCCCGATGATCTATTCGGATTTTTCAAAAAAGCGCGTTTTGGTGCGCGAATATCTGCCCGGAATGAAAGCGGATCGGGTCATCGCGCTTTTGGCAACGCGCCCCGATGACGCCCGTGCGGCGCTTGAAAAAAATGCGATCGCTCTTGCGGCGATCTCGCGGGGCTTCATCCGTGACATGATGCGCCAGTATTTCGTGGATGGTTTTTTTCACCTGAACCCCTATCCATCGTCCCTTCTTCTGATGTCTGACGGCCGGTTCAGCTATACGGATTTCGGCATCATCGGTCACGCCATGCACCCGACCGCATCGTTCCTGATTTTCTGGAAGGCATCGCAAAATCTCGACTTCGACGACGCAGCGGGTTCTTTGGTGGATTTTGCAGAAGCCGCCACGCGCGCGCCCTTTGAAAAATTGCTCGCCGAAGACGCGAGCGCGCGCGAACGATTCGGAAAAGTGCTGGATATCCTGAAAGAAAAATTGACCGCGGATATCACGCCGATCTTCAACGAATGGCACCGCGACCGTTCAGGCGTGGCCAGGCGCACGTCGGCTCCGGTCATGGTTTCGCTGTTGGGACGCCTCCGTTTTTACAAATTGACCCTGCCGCCCGATGCGATCGCGTTCTTGCGCACACTTTTGATGCTCGAACTTGTTGCGTTAAAACTCGACCCGACCTTTGACCTTGCCGACGCGATCCGTGATTTTATCGAGCATACGCCGATCGCCACCACGCCCGCTATCGAGGAGGCGCCCCACGCCGAAGAGATCGAGTCCATCAACGAATTCGAGAGCTTGCACACCGTCAACATCGCGCCGGAAGCTATAGCCGAAACGGCCATGCGCGCCGGGGAAACGGTCGCGTATGAGCGCGAAAAATTCGACGCGTGGATAAGCGTGCTCGCCGAACGCGTCCCCGACCTGTATAATGAGATTAAATATATCTAATGTATAATCCCGATAGTGTTATGGTATTTTATTATGTCTATACACTTCGTAGTTTCAAGGACAAAAAATGGTATGTTGGTTTCACGAGCGATTTACGGAAGCGCTTTAAGGAACACAATGCAGGGAAAAGTGGCTATACAAAAGGACGAGGTCCATTCGAATTGATATACTATGAAGCATATAGAAATGAGCAAGATGCAAGGTCGAGAGAAAAACAACTTAAATCAGGACAAGGAAGGGCATATCTTAAACAAAGGATAAAGCGCTTCCTAACACTATCGGGATGAAATATCCTTGGCTTGCCGCAAGCATCATTCTGATCTGGGCAATGGCGGCCTTTGCGATTTTGGTGCGCGATGAGATCCGGCCGGATTATGTGCTCGGCATCACCATCGTCGCCTCTCTCGTACTCGGCATTTGGGGCTTCCGCGCTCCGAAATAAAAAGCCGCTTTACGCGGCTTCTGTTTTGTGTATCAGGCAAAATACGGCTTCAGGCGTCGGACGGTCTCACTCCAAAGACGCTTATCGAGTTCCGGATCCATGGTGCGCCAGTTGGCGCGCTCGGGGCGGCCGAGCATCTCCGCGACAACGGTTCGAAAATATTGCGAAGGTGCGGGAGGATTCCAGCACATCGTTGATTGAATGACCTTTCCCTCCACGCTTTCCCAAAAAAGATACGGCCGAGGAGCGCGGGCGTACAAATCCTGCAGATCTCCTTGGCATTCAAGTTCAACAAATTCCGCCGCGGGAAAATCGGCGCGCGGCCGCGCGGTCAAATCAAGGGCGGCCGGAAAAAAATGGAGATGGCCATGCTGTATGGTCTGCCCCACGATGCCATGCTCGAATACGGTTGCCCGATAGCCGCGCGTTGTCCAAAATTCCGGACTGTATTCCTTCGTCAGCGCCTCACCGATATCCGCTGCGATCGTGAGCATCGCGCTCGTCTGTTTTTCATCGAGCACTCCCATGCACGGCGTGTGCTCGACAGGAAACAGCAATACATATCCGCCATCCGTGATCTGTCCCAACGACGCAATGACGTAAAATCCGGATATTTCGGCGATCAGACGCTCCTCGAATTGCTTGCGGTCGCAAAAAACGCACGGGTGAGACATTGTCCAACCTCCTAAAAAAGAAATCTAAAATAGAGTAGCGCGCATTTTTATGTCCCGTCAAACATAAAATACGATTTACGAACCTCGGATTTTGGCGTATACTACCATTCACGGAGACGTGCCAGAGCGGTTGAATGGGCCGGTCCCGAAAACCGGTATACCCGCAAGGGTATCGGAGGTTCGAATCCTCCCGTCTCCGCCAGATGTCCAAGTTCGAACCGAGGTAGAATAAGGGTTATTGGACAAAAGTAATATGC
>JACOVJ010000042.1 GCA_016177385.1 Candidatus Niyogiibacteriota bacterium | reverse complement strand
GAGACCGGCATTCCGGTTGTCGCAACGCAGGATATCCACTATTTAATGCCCGAGGACGCAAAAGCGCAGGATGTTCTGCTCGCGGTCCAGACCAATACGCGGCTCGACGACCCCGACCGCCTGACCATGCGCGAGGATAATTTTTCCATGCGCTCGGCTGAAGAAATGCGGCAGGTCTTCGCGGACATTCCCGAAGCCGCCGAAAATACATTGAAGATCGCCGAACGCGTCCATATTGATCTTGAACTCGGCAAACTTAAACTCCCCTATTTTGACGTTCCGGACGGAGAAACCGCCGATACCTTTTTGAAAAAATTATGTGGGGAAGGGCTTGCCCGCCGCTACGGCTCCGCAATTCCGGATGCTGCGCGCGCCCGACTTGATTTTGAGCTTACGGTCATCCAAAAAACGGGCTTTGCGTCCTACTTCTTGATCGTTCAGGACATCACGAACTGGGCAAAGAAAAATGGCATTGTCGTGGGTCCGGGGCGCGGCTCGGCCGCCGGCTCCATTATTTCGTATCTGACGAACATCACGAATGTCGACCCTTTAACCTACGATTTGCTGTTCGAGCGCTTCATGAATCCGGACCGCATTTCGCCTCCGGACGTGGACCTCGATTTTGCCGATACGCGCCGCGATGAAGTGCTTCACTACATGACGCAAAAATATGGCGAAGACCACGTAGCGCAGATCATTACATTCGGGACCATGGCCGCGAGAGCCGCTATTCGCGATGCGGGGCGGGCGCTCGGCCTTTCCTATGGATTTTGCGACGAAATCGCCAAAATGATCCCGTTCGGCAATTCGCTCTCGGAAGCATTCGAACATTCATCCGAACTTCGCAGTGCCCGCGATACGAATCCGGACGCGCGTCGGTTGCTTGAAGCCGCGATGAAACTGGAGGGTGTCGCGCGCCATGCCTCCGTACATGCCTGCGGCGTTGTTGTCACCCGCGATCCGTTGGTCGAAACTGTTCCGTTGCAATACGCGGCATCACGCGACGGCTCGGATTCGCGCTCGATCGTAACGCAATTCGAAATGCACGCGGTCGAGGACTTGGGTCTCTTGAAAATGGATATTCTGGGACTTAAAAACTTAAGCGTCATCGAGGCGGCCATCCGCCTGATCGAGGAACGGACCGGCAGGCGTATTGATTTTGATGCGATGGATGTCAGCGATCCTTCCATTTATACGATGTTGGCAGCCGGCAAAACGCTCGGCGTATTCCAGCTCGAAGGCGGCGGCATGACGCGCTATTTAGTCGAGCTCGGCCCCACGAACATCGAGGATATCATCGCCATGATCTCGCTCTACCGCCCGGGCCCGATGGAGTTGATCCCGCAATACATCGAGCGAAAGCACGGGAGGGAGGGGATCCGCTATCTGCATCCGGCGCTCGAACCGATCCTGAAAAAAACGCACGGTATCATGATCTATCAGGAACAGCTGATGCAATCGGCGCAGGCGCTTGCCGGATTTACGCTCGCCGAAGCCGATACGCTCCGCAAGGCCGTCGGCAAAAAGATCAAAAAACTGCTCGATGAGCAAAAGGATAAATTCGTCGCGGGTGTTGAGAAAACGATCCGGAGTCGCGCGCTCGGCAACGAAATGTGGCACCTGATCGAACCTTTTGCGCGATACGGTTTCAACCGGTCGCACGCCGCCTGTTATGCCATCATCGCCTACCAGACCGCGTGGCTCAAGCATCATTACCCCTGCGAATTTATGACCGCGCTCATGAATGCGGACGAGAAGGATGTGGAACGCATCGCGCTTTTCGTCGCGGAGGCGAAGCGGCTGAACATTTCAGTCTTAGCACCCGACGTGAATCAATCGAATGAGGGATTCACTCCGGTTGGCAATGATATCCGATTCGGTCTTCGCACCATCAAAAATGTCGGCGCCAATGTCGTTGCGGCCATCATCGACGAGCGGCGCATGAACGGCCCGTATTCGAATCTCGCGGATCTTCTCGAGCGCGTACAATCGAAGGACCTGAACAAAAAATCGCTCGAATCGCTCATCAAATCAGGCGCGCTTGATTCCATCGGCGAGCGCAATCAAATGCTCGCGAACATGGAACGGATATTAAGCCACCACCGCGACACCATGAAAACTCGGCGCCAGAATCAAGAATCTATTTTCGGATTGGTGCCTTCTGCGGCGCCGGCATTGGCACTCGAAGCCGCCGTAAGCGCAACCATGGATGAAAAGTTGCGCTGGGAAAAGGAACTTTTAGGGTTGTATGTGTCGGGTCATCCGCTCGACACCATGCGCAAAATGTTCGAGGACTATAACCGCCCCATCGCTGAGGCCGCGAAACTGGGCGAAGGCGCGCCGGTCGTGGTCGCTGGGTTGATCGAGAGCATCAAAAAAATAACGACCAAACAAGGCGACCCGATGGTGTTCCTGAATTTGCTCGACCACACGGGAGCCATGGAGGCCGTGATCTTTCCGAAGACGCTCCAAAAATACGGCCACATGATCCGCGAGGATGTCGGGCTTAAGTTCCGAGGCCGGCTCTCCTACCGCAATGGGCGAATATCCATCGTTGCGAACGATCTTAAATCGTTCTAGATTATAGTCATGTCTGACGACTCGCCTCTGAAGGACCATCGCGATATCGGGCGCGCGCTCGATCTTTTTTCGTTCCACGACGTGGCGCCCGGAGCGCCGTTTTGGCATCCGAACGGGATGATCATTTTCCGGGAGCTCGAGCGCTATGCTAGGGCGGTCAATGATGAGACAAAAACGAGGTGCTGGTGGTAAAGCCGATGAATTGCCCCGAATCCACGCTTGTTTACAACTCCACCATCCGGAGCTACCGAGACCTGCCTCTACGGCTTGCCGAGATCGGGCGGCTCCATCGCAACGAGCTGTCGGGAACGCTTGGGGGGCTCTTCCGCGTGCGCCAGATCACCATGGATGATGCGCATATTTATGTCCGTCCCGATCAGGTGGAGGATGAGGTGGTCCGCATCCTTAAAACCATTGATGAATTCTATTCGCTTTTTAATTTCAAGCCCGAATATGTGCTTGCGACGCGGCCCGAATCCGCGCTCGGCGACAAAGAAGATTGGGATAAGGCGGAGCGCGCGCTCGCGAATGCGCTCGAGCACCACGGCGTAAAATTCGAGTTCGCAGAAGGCGAGGGCGCGTTTTATGGCCCCAAGATCGAAGTGCATATGAAAGATTCCCAGGGCCGCGATTGGCAAATGGGAACGGCCCAGCTTGACCTTGTGATGCTTCCGAAGCAATTCGAGCTCGCGTATACCGATGAGGACGGCTCCAAAAAAATGCCGTGGGTCATTCACCGCGCGATCTTCGGTTCGTTTGAGCGCTTCTTGGGTATTTTGCTTGAGGAAACCGGCGGCAATTTACCGGTATGGCTCTCGCCGGTTCAGGCGGCGGTGCTTACCGTGAGCGATAAAAGCGAGGATTACGCTATGGATGTTATTCGGAAATTACGCGCGGCTGGCGTCCGCGCCAAGATCATCGACGGCGCCGAGACCCTCAATAAAAAAATCCGCGACGCGGAAACGATGAAGATCCCCTATATTTTGGTTGTGGGTCCCAAGGAAGCCGAAGCGGGCATGGTGAATGTGCGCGAACGCGCAACCGATGCTCAAAAATCGCTCCCGCCGGAGGAATTCATCTCGCTCATTTGCCGGCAACTCCCTTAGCGCAGGAATCCGCACACTTAACATTCACGGCCGTGAATGTTAAGTACAATCCATGACTTCGCAGACTTCGCATACAAAACAAAGACTCATCGTCATTGTCGGGCCGACGGCGTCCGGCAAGTCCGCTTTGGCTGTCAAACTTGCGCGTAAGCTCGGCGGCGAGGTGATTTCCGCAGACTCGCGACAGGTCTACAAAGGCCTCGATCTTGCATCGGGCAAAATTACGAAGCGAGAAATGCAGGGTGTCCGGCATTATTGCCTTGATCTGGTTTCGCCCAAAAAGAATTTCACGGCGGATGATTACAAGAAGTGCTTTTGGAATGCGGTCACCACGATCCAAAAACACGGTAAAATTCCCATCGTCGTCGGCGGGACCGGTTTTTATATTGACGCGGCGCTTGGGCGCATGGGAACCGGCGGCGCACCGCCGAATCCGGCACTGCGCAAACAGCTTTCGGGTAAATCAGCGGAGGCGCTTTTTCAAATGCTTGAAAAACTTGATCATCGCCGCGCCCACGACATTGCCGCGAAGAACGAAGTCAAAAATAAGGTCCGTTTGATTCGCGCGATCGAAATCTCCCGAAACCCAATCAATGTTAGACACCGAGTGTCTAACATTGATACCCGCGTTCAGCGAGATTCAGCGCCGTGTGTGGATGCGCATGAAATTCGGTGGCTCGGTATCGCGCACGGAGGTAGGGCGTTGCGTAAAAAAATTCGCGCGCGGCTCGAGGCGCGGATGAAGGCCGGAATGGTCGCGGAAATAAAACGACTCCACCGTAGTGGAGTCAGCTGGAAACGACTGGACGAGCTGGGCCTCGAGCCGCGCTGGATCGCGCGCTATCTCCAAGGCAAACTCACCAAAGAGCAGATGCTCTACCACCTCGAGAACGCGATCTGGCGCTACTCAAAATGGCAGATGATGTGGTTCAAACGGAATGAAGCGATTCGATGGCAGGATGCCCTATAGGAGATAATTTTCCTCTTCATTCGCCCGTGGCCCAATCCCCATATCACGCCGGAGTTCAATAAACACGCCCATCAACAAATACGCCGCGTAAAGGATAAAGATCGGAAAAAGAATGTAACCCATATAAGTCTCCGGTTAATGCCCGGCGGGAGTTCCGCCGACCACGACATTGTTGATGACGGGCGGTTGGTGCACCGCCGCGGTTCCGAACGGCATACCGCCCGTGAAGCCGGCGGCCCCGCCTGCCTGTTCGAGCGCTTTGACCCGACTGATCAGATGAAGCACCACGAACAAAAGCGCGATGAGAAACACGAGGAGCGCGACCATGGGGATTTGCAAAGGCATAATGCTCTCCTTCTTGCGTGATTTTGTGTGTGAATGAACTGCTCCGTTCAGGGTAGATCATCCGATAACTTTTGTCAATACCTCCCGCGCTTTCTTGGGATTCGCGCTTCCTTTGGTCTCGCGCATCATTTGGCCCACCAGAAACTGGATGGCGCCCGCCTTGCCGGCTTTATAGTCCACAACCGCAGCGGAGTTCGCTTCGATGATTTTCTTGGCGACTGTCTCTAATCCGCCCGTATCACTCACTTGCGCGAGTCCCTTGTCGCGCACAATATCCGAGGGGTCGGATGGCTCCTCAAGCATTGCCGCAAGCACGTCTTTTGCCGCGCGCGATGAAATTTCTCCGTGCGCCGCCATTTTGATCAATTCCGAAAAGTTCTCGGGCGTCATCAGCATTTCGCCCCATTCGAGCTCCTTTGCTTTCATCAAACCGACAAGATCGGATGAAAGATAGTTATACAAAAGTCGGATATGCTCCTTTTTTGCGCCATCCGTTGCCCACTCCAAAAGCTCCGAAACCGCCTCTTCGAAAAACTCGCCGAGCTTGATATCGGATGCCAACAATGCGCACGCCCTCTCATCGAGGCCGAATTCGCGCGCAAATCGTTCGCGCTTGGCCCACGGCATCTCGGGCA
>JACOVJ010000008.1 GCA_016177385.1 Candidatus Niyogiibacteriota bacterium | reverse complement strand
ACCGGCCTTACCGTAACCGGAGATATCAATGTTGACTCAACCGGAACTTCCACTTTCTCCGGAGGTCTGACCGCTGTCGGAATTACTTCCACTGGCGGTCTCCATGTTGATTCCGGAGACGTCCTCTTTGATCAAAAAATCTCCGTCGGTTCTGGAACCTCCACTTTCTCGGGAGACATCTTCGCCACCAATATCGGAGTCACCGGTCTTAACGTCACCGGAGACATCAACCTTCCGAATGATTCAATTCAGGACGCCGAAGTCTCCGACGCTCTGACTATCTCTTCCTCCGGATCAATTGATTCTTCCGCTCTTAATTCCGGAACTCTCGGAAATGCCGGAGTCACCCTGGCGCTGGGCTCGTTCGGTTCCATCACCGGATCTCTCGGAGACGCCAACGTCGCTGACAATCTGACTATCGATGGAGGCATCATCGGAGCTGTCACCCCAGCCGCCGGCACCTTCACCACCCTCACCTACAACACCCTCTTCAGAGGAGCCGGAGATAGTGAAATCGCCGGAGACGTCAATATCTTCGGACAACAAATCAACATCGGAGACGGCAAAGCCGGAACCACCACTCTAACCGGAGCCGGAGGTCTGGGAATCGGAACGTCCACCCCGGGAGCGGGATTAGCTCTCGGATCGGGAACCACCACCATCCTCGGATTGGATGTCTACGCTTGGGGCCAACTCAATGTTCCCTTCATTAACGCCACCACCACCGATACCAACTTCTTCGGAGGATCCTTGAGCGTCACTGAATCCGCCACTTCTACCTTTGTCGGAGGAGTTGATGTCACCACCACCGGAGGATTATCTTCAGCGTCGGGTATCACTCTTTCCGGAGGAGAATTGATCTTAGCCAATATTATTGGTTGCACCGAAGCTTTGGAAACCACTGATGACGGCACCGTCATCTGCGGAACCGATGAAACCGGAGCGGCTGGATCAGTCTCCGACCTCCAAGACGCCTACAACCTCCAGAGCGCCGACGCCCAAATCACCACCACCAACAACAAAAACCTTGTCTTCTTCTCCAGCGACACCGCCACTGACTCCAACATCCAAATCGTTGGGAATCGGCACCACCACTCCCGGCTCCGGTCTCTCTATCTACGGCACTTCCACCAACTTATCGGAATTGACGGTTGAAGGATTCGCCAAAGCCGGAACTCTGATCGCCACCGACACCCTGGACGTGAGAGGAATCGGAACTTCCACCTTCTCCGGAGGATTGGATGTCACCACCACCGGAGGATTATCCTCCAACGCCGGATTAAGAGTGGCTGCCGGAGAATCATATTTTGACGAGAGAGTGGGTATTAACACAATTTCACCGGAGACAACGCTTGAAGTCGTCCATGAAACTAATAGTTCAACTCAAGGTATAACAGTAACCGGAGGAAACACCGGTGGCAGTTTACATCTTCGTGGTTCTAGTCCAGGGCCATCAGCGAGTTCAGACGGTCACACTTTAGGCAATCTGTTTTTTGCTGGTTATGCTACGAATGGTTCTTGGGTTCGCAATGCCATGATCGGCGGCAGAGTTAATGGCACTGTTGGTTCGGGTGTAGTTCCGACGGATATATTCTTCCAGGTACTTTCAGGCGGAGGCAGTTCATCTGGTTACCTTCCAACCCAAGTAAGAATGCTTATTAATGGAACCGGTGTCGGTATTGCTAATATTCGTCCCTCCACCGCTCTTGATGTCGGAGGCGTCGTCACCATCGGAGGATCAGAAATCTTAATCGGAAATTACAAACAAGCCACTACCACCATTCATGGAGAATATGGAAAACTCGGAATCGGCACCACCACCCCATTTGGTCAAGTATCCATTGAATCAGTTCAAGGAATTGTCGGCTCCACCACCCCAATCTTCGTGGTTGGAGATGAAGGAACCTCCACCCCTTTCCTATATATAAGCGGTATAGACGGCACCGTAGGTATCGCTACTACAACTAACCTGGCAAGCAAATCACAAATTGGCGCCGGCTTATCAGTCGCCACTTCTACATATATATCGGGAGGATTATCAGTGGGCCGATCAGCCACCACAACTTCCGGAGGATTTGAAGCCGGAGTGGCCGATGTCACTTATCTCCAAGTTCGTAATCTTGTTTCCTGCACGGGTGACATTGAAACTGACGCTGATGGCATTCTCCATTGCGGAACCGATGAAACTGGAGGAGCCGCCTCCTCCGCCGATCTCCAAGATACTTACGATCTCGCCGCCTCCGATGGCCAAATTACACTTACTGATAATAAAAACTTGGTTTTCTACGCTAACGACACGGCAACTG
>JACOVJ010000041.1 GCA_016177385.1 Candidatus Niyogiibacteriota bacterium | reverse complement strand
CTGGGAAGCGTTGGGAGAACTCGACGGCTATGTGAATTTTTACGAACCGTTCCGTTTGGTGAAGACCGAATCGGAAAAAGCGAAAGCCGCGCTCTGGTGTTTGACAGAAGGCGCGCTTGAGATCGCGTGGCTCTTAAAACCTTTTATGCCGGACACGGCGGACGCGATCCTCAAAGCGTTCGGCATACGGCCGGACGATCAGGGCGAGTGGAAAAAAGTGAAAGTAGAACTTGCCGAACCGCTTTTTATGCGGAAATGATATGCGGCTTTTTGATGCGCATACGCATCTCTGGGACCGGCAATTCGATGCGGACCGCGCGGAGGTGATTCGGCGAATGGAGGAAGCGGGGGTCGGCGCGATTCAAGTGGGGACAGAGTTCAAAACATCCGAGGCCGCGATTGCGCTCGCAGAGGCGAATGAGAGCTTTTGGGCGACCGTCGGCCAACATCCGACGGATACGAATACTGTTTTTGATGCGGCGGCATTTGAAAAGCTCGCGGCCCACCCCAACGTTGTCGCAATCGGTGAATGCGGTTTGGATTATTATGCCATTTTTGCTCGCGAACGAAGTGAGCGATCGCAAAAACGAGCATCCGCCAAAGCTTTTAGCGACGGCGGACTCACGGAAGAAAAGAAGCGGCAAGAGAACATTTTCCGTTCGCAAATCCGGCTCGCAAAAAAACTCGCAAAACCGCTGATGATCCATTGCCGGCCCAGCCTTCTCCGCCAGTTGGCGGATTCGGGCGGGCAAGCCGTCGCATATTCGGCTGATGCCTACGATGATGTTTTGAAAATTCTGGCCGAGGAACATTTTGAGGGCGGGGGCGCGGCGCATTTCTTCGTGGGGACGTCCGATATCGCGCGCCGGTTTTTGGATGTCGGATTTTGCATTTCGTTTTCTGGCGTCATCACCATCACGCCGATGTATGACGAGGTTGCGCGAGCCGTGCCCGCCGATAAGATTTTAATCGAAACCGACGCGCCCTATGCCGCGCCCATGCCGTACCGCGGAACGCGCAATGAACCCCCATATGTAAAAGAAGTCGCGAAACGGCTCGCCGAAATCCGCGGCGCAACATCCGAAGAGATCGCGGAACAAACCGCAGAGAACGCAAAGCGAATTTTTCGCCTCCAATAAAAAATGCCGACCCCGAAGGGTCGGCGTATTGCTAGTCGAGCGGAGAACGCGAATGTTCGAACATGCGCATAACGGCTTCATCGTCGCCCACTTGCGCCATGCTCATGTGTTCATTGGTATCGATCGTGACTTGCATGGTTTGCGTCCAGGCGTCGAGCCCTCGGCCTTCGCGGCCCCACCCGGATTTTTTCACGCCGCCAAAATCGGTATTGACTTCGGCGCCCGTGGTGCCGCGGCGGATGTAGAAAATACCGCTTTCGAAGAGCCATGGCGAGCGCATCGCAAGCGCAAGATCGTTCGTGAGAAGGGCGTTGGACAGGCCGTATCGGGACTGATTGACAAGACGGACCGCGTTTTCGAGCGCTTCGGCGCGGGTCTTGCCCGGAAGACGGTTGATCACGAGCACCGGCCCGAAGATCTCCTCATCCATGGCCGTGACGCCGTAGGGGACATCCACGAAGACCGTCGGCGGATAATAGTAGCCACCCGTTTCCTTAGACAGCGGATGAATGGCGCCGCCCATCGCGAGCGCCCCGTGGCCGCTCAAATCCTTGATCGCGCTTTCCGTTGCGACCACTTGGGCATGGACCCGCATGAGTTGTTCCTTGGAAATGAGCGGCCCCATTTCCGTCTTGAAATTTCGCGGGTCACCCATACAGAGAGTTCGCGCCCGCGCCAAGTTCATGACGCACGTGATCAATGTTTCCGCAACGCTTTCTTGCGCGAACACGACGCGGTCAGTAACACATCGCTGGCCCGAATCGCCGAAACAAGCATTCACGATCTCATGAGCTGCGCGTTGCAGATCGTAATCGTCAAGGACCACGATGGCGGCATGTCCGCCAAGTTCCATGTGGCAGGGTTTCAGCCGTTTGCCGCATTCGCCTGCGATCCATTTGCCGGTCTCGGCGCTTCCCGTAAAAGCGACCTTGTCGTACTCCAGATCTTGGACAAGGCGCGCACCGATTTTCCCGTCGCCGTGAATGAGCTGGACGAGTCCCGCCAGTTTCTTCTGGCGCCCTGAATCGCGGACGACCTCGCGGATCGCGTTGCGGATCGATTCGACCACGATGGTAAGCGTGAAAGGCGTTTGTTCCGCATCTTTCACGACAATGGCATTGCCGCCCGCAAGAGAGCCGTAGATCTTCCATGCGGGAACCGCATCCGGGAAGTTCCACGGCGTGATGCCGAGGACGATGCCCCATGGTTTTCGGATAGAGCCCGTGATCCGGCCCGGCGTTTGGGCGCGGCGCAATCCGGCGTGAGTTTCGTATCGCGAGTGCTCGCCGTGGTAATGCGTGATGGTATGATCGCCTTCGGTGATCTCGGCGTCCGCCCATTTCGGCAATTTGCCGCCCTCGCCGATCATGGTGTGGGCGAGCGGTCCGCGGCGCTTCTCGTGATCGGCTCGGACCACTTCGAAAACGCGCTCCTTTTCTTTTTCGCCGACATCGTGGAACCACGTTTTTTGCGCGAGGCGCGCCGATTCTTCGATATCGCGCACGCTCACAGGAAGCTCGCCGTATGCGGTGCCGATAACGTTGCCGTTCGCCGGGTTAAAAACCGGAAAATGCCCGCTATCTTTGGGCGTGCTCACAAAATGTCCGTCAATATAAGAACAGGCGAACGGGCGGCCTTTTGCGTCGCGGCAGATCCCTTCGAATTGCATGTCCATGCGTTCTCCTTCTGGTTTTAAAGAATACTGAGTCATTTTAGAAGTGTGTAGAACGCCTTGTCAATGCGTCCGAAAATCGCTATTTTTTAAGAGTTACGTGTATGGAAAAACATCCGAAAATTTACGAGCCAGATCTGGATTCCCCGCGCGGCAAAGGGAAATTTTATAACCTCATGATGTTCCCGTACCCGTCCGCCGAAGGTCTGCATGTGGGCAATATGTATGCATTCGTAGGCGCCGATATTTATGGCCGCAAGAAGCGGATGGAGGGGTATGACGTGTTCGAACCCATCGGACTCGATGGGTTCGGTATTCACTCGGAAAATTACGCGCTCAAGATCGGCAAGCATCCGAAAAAAGTGGCCGAAACGACCGCGAAAAATTTTTATAATCAGCTCAATCTGATCGGCAATGGGTTCGCGTGGGATGAACGCTTGGAAACCTACGACCCCGACTATTACAAATGGACGCAATGGATCTTTGTCCAAATGTTCAAAAAAGGACTTGCATACCGCAAGAAGGCCAAGGTCAATTGGTGTCCGAAATGTCTGACGGTGCTTGCGGACGAGCAGGTGTTGGCGGGCGAGTGCGAACGATGCGCCAGCAAGGTCATCAAAAAAGAGCTCGAGCAGTGGTTTTTCAGGATAACGGAGTATGCGGAGCGTCTGCTGAATGATCTTGAAAAAATCGATTGGTCGGAGAATGTAAAGATCGCGCAAAAAAATTGGATAGGCCGCTCCGAGGGCGCCGAGATCGTTTTTTCGCTCGAGGGCGCGTCTCAGCCGAGCATTACCGTATTTACCACGCGGCCCGATACGTTGTTTGGCGCGACCTATATTGCGATATCGCCGGAGCTTGCGAAATCGTGGCTTGATAGCGGATGGCAAGCGCCAGCCGATGTCGGCGCATTCGTTGGGAGGTGCTTGAAAGCGCGGGAAGTCCCGCGATCGGACGAGGAACCCTCCTTCGCTGAAGCTACGGCGGGCAAGGAGAAAACCGGCATTTTCACTGGCATTTATGCGGTCAATCCGGTAAATCAAGAAAAAATTCCGGTCTGGGTCGCGGATTACGTGCTCGCGGGATACGGTACCGGCGCCATTATGGCGGTACCGGCGCACGACCAGCGCGATTTTTGGTTCGCGAAAAAATACAACCTGCCGATAAAAATCGTCATTTGTCCGAACTATCCGGAAAAAACCTGTCCGATGCTGGACGCGGCCTACGAGGGCGAAGGGCATCTGGTGGGTTCGGGCGAATTCGACAGAATGCCGTCCGCGGAAGCAAGGCGCGCGATCGCGGGAAAGCTCGGCGCGGCGATCAAGGTCAACTATCACCTGCGCGATTGGCTCATCAGCCGCCAGCGCTACTGGGGGCCGCCGATCCCGATGATTCACTGCGAAAAATGCGATTGGCAGCCGGTACCGGAAGAGGATCTGCCGGTGCTCTTGCCCGATGTGAAAGATTTCCATCCCACGGGAACGGACAGATCGCCGCTCGCGACCGTTGAGTCATTCGTAAAAACGAAATGTCCGAAGTGCAGAGGCGCGGCGCGGCGGGAAACCGATGTATCGGATACGTTTCTGGATTCAGCGTGGTATTTTTTCCGGTATCCCGATGTCGAAAACAAAAAAGAGCCGTTCAGCCAAGCACGCGCAAAAACATGGCTGCCCGTGGATATGTACATCGGCGGCGCGGAACATGCGGTTTTGCATCTCCTGTATACGCGGTTTCTCACGAAAGTTTTTCACGATTGGGGGCTCGTTGATTTCGACGAACCGTTCCGGAAATTCCGAGCGCACGGGCTTTTGATCAAAAATGGCGCAAAAATGTCGAAGTCGAGGGGGAATGTCGTGAACCCCGACGATTACATCAAAAAATACGGCGCCGATGTGTTCCGGATGTATCTCATGTTTTTAGGGCCGTTCGAGCAGGGCGGCGATTTCCGCGACGAGGGCATCGCGGGAGTCGTGCGATTTTTGGAGCGCGTTCGCAGGGTTTTCGGGGGGGCGCAAAAAGGAATGGCGGATGACGGTGAAGTGATTCTTCATCGATCGGTCAAAAAAATCAGTGAGGACATCGATGGACTGCATTACAATACGGCGATCTCGCAATTGATGATTTTGCTTTCTGCGCTCGAAAGCGGATGCGGAGAAGGGGAACGAAAAATATTTTTAAAACTCCTTGCCCCGTTCGCGCCGCATACGGCAGAAGAGTTATGGCGAAAACTCGGCGAAAACGATAGCATCCATCGCGCATCGTGGCCCGAATATGATGAGGCAAAAACGCGTTCCGCAACGGCGGTCATCGTGGTTCAGGTGAACGGCAAAGTGCGCGATAAATTCGAAACGGACACGGGCGCATCAGACCGTGAATTGAAAGACCGCGTGCTTCTGCTCCCGAGGATCAAAGAAATCATGAAAGGCGCCATGCCCAAAAATATCATTATTATTCCGGACCACCTCGTGAATATCGTCCTGTGATTGCAGGGAACGGGCGCGCGTGATAAGAATAAGGCGGAGTGAATTCTTGACAGGAGGGGCGCGCGATGACTCTATCGCGGGGCATTCCCAACGGGACAACCTTGATCCGTCTCATCGGCGGTCCGGCGCTTGCCTATCTTTTCTCGACCTCGACAGACACTCACCCGACACTCTTTTTTGCCTCAATGACCGTGTGGTTTTTGGTGCTTGCGGGAACCGATTGGCTGGACGGTCTGCTTGCCCGGTGGTGGGAAGCGCAGAGCCGTTTGGGCGCGATCCTCGACCCGCTCGCGGACAAGGCGCTTGTGTGGCCGTTTTTGTACATTTTCACGTTCGATACGGCGTTCCTGAACCAGTGGATGCTCGCGCCGCTCGGCGTTCTCGCGCTCCTCGATGCGTATTCCACGCTTCGGCGATTCGTTCAACGGAGCGCTCCGGAAACACATTTGCGCGCGAACGGATTCGGCAAGGTAAAAACCTTCTGTTGCTATCTGTCGGTTCTCTGTTTCATGGGCGTGATGAGCGGTTTCGCGTTTTTGTATGAGTTCGGACTTGAGCTTGCGGAGCGCGATTTCGATGTGCTTATTACTTCTCTCCGGCTCGGCATTGCCGCTGCCCAGATCGCTCTTGTATTTGCAGCGCTCTTCGCTCTTCTCTCCTTGTTGCGGCAGGGGCTCCGTCGCATCCCAACCCAAAACTAGAAAGTTTTGGGTTTTTTGTTTATCCTCTTCTATATATGTGTGGGATCGTGGGATACATCGGCCGCCGCGATGCGGTCG
>JACOVJ010000019.1 GCA_016177385.1 Candidatus Niyogiibacteriota bacterium | reverse complement strand
CGCTTCTTTTGCTTTCTTTTCGATCGCTTTTGAAATGAAGTGCTCCGAATGCGCGTCCACGGATGCCGCGAGGCGCAACAGGTCATTTTCGTTTTGCGTCCCCGCGCTCCAGATAGTGGTGACGCCGTACTCCCCTTTCGTAAGCGTTCCGGTTTTATCGAAGAGCACAATGCTGACCTTTCGCGCAAGTTCGAGCGCAAGGCGAGAGCGCACCAAAAAGCCATGCCGCGCGGCAAGCGTCGTTGAAATGGACGCAACGAGCGGGACCGCGAGCCCCAATGCGTGGGGGCAGGCGATGACGAGCACCGCGACCAGCCGCTCGAACGCGAAACCGGCTCCGGCTTTTGCTCCGAGCCACGCGACGAATGTCAGGCCGCCCGCGCCGATGGCGACGACCGTGAGATAAAAAGCGGCTCGGTCGGACAGGATCTGCAGGCGCGACTTCGAGGTCTCGGCTTCGCGGATCAGGCGCATTACGCCCGCAAGGAATGTGCGCTCCCCGAGCTTGGTCACGCGGATCGTAAGCGACCCGTCGCCGTTGACCGTTCCCGCGATCACTTCGCTCCCCGCGGTTTTTGCGACCGGCGCGGATTCGCCGGTAACTACGGCCTCATTCGCGTCGGATGCGCCCTCGATTACGATGCCGTCGGCGGGAATGCGCCCGCCCGGCCGCACCAGAACCTGATCGTAATCTCGAAGGTCGGATAGCGGAATGGTTGTATGCGCACCGTCCCGCAGAACCTCCGCCGTATCCGGCAGTAATTTCGAGAGTTCCTTCAACGCGCCTTGCGCGCCGGACACCGCGCGCATTTCGAGCCAATGGCCCAAGAGCATGACGGTGATGAGTGTTGTCAGCTCCCAAAAAAGCGTGTGCCCGGCGGCGATAAACGTCGCATAAACGCTGTAGAGATACGCCGCCGTTATCGCGAGCCCGATAAGCGTCATCATGCCGGGAAGGCGCGCCCGTAATTCCCGAATCGCCCCGGCGAGAAACACCCATCCGCCGTAAAAGAAAACGGCTGAACCCAAAACGAGCGGCAGGAAGCGCGAACCCGGAAAATCCGGCGGCGACCAGCCGATGATCGCCTGAACAACATCCGCATACAGCACCACCGGGATCGTCAGGACCAAGCTCACCCAGAATTTTTGCAAGAATACCCGGGTGCTATGCCCGGCATGCTTGTCGTAATCCGTGCTCGCATGCGTTTTATGCGTTTTGGTTTTTAGCGGCATAAGCCGCATGCCGCATTCCGGACACATACCCGGTTGCTCCTGCCGGATCTCCGGATGCATGGGACACGTGTAGAACGGGCGGGAATGGTCGTGATCCATGATCGTTAATGAATAACGGCTTTGCTATTTTAATGCATCGAATTTTTTTCTGAATTGCTCTTCGGTCGCGCCGCCAAATGCGAAGAATTCATCATTTATCAGAATTCCGGGACTGGAAAGAATGTTGTATTTTTGCACCAACGCCTGACCCTCGGGAGTGGTCATATCGATTTCCTCAATCGTAAGCTCCGGGTAATCGTTTTTCATTTTTTCGAGCGTCATTTTCACGGCCGCGCAATGGGCGCAACCGGGGGGACGAATAAGGGTTACTTTGATCATACGTTTTGTATTTGGTTATTATTCTTAATTTGTTTGTTCGCGCCCGACCTTGCGTAAATTGCCCGCGCCGCAATAATCGCGACAATAATCACGATAACGGCGACAAGCGGGCCGACCCAATCCGATTCGGCGACATCGGTAATTTCGGTTCCTTCTTCGTGCGCAAACACATACGGCGCCGAGAAAATCAGAGTTGTCATTGTAGAAAAAAGTATTTTCATAGATTTGCGGTTTCTGCTTTGCGTCTGCGAAACGCATCCCAGAGAAGAATGGCGCTGATCACGCCCGCGAATACAAGCCACGGGACGATTCCTCCCGTTCCCTGCGGAAGATTTAATGATGATTCAATGACCGCCGACTCCGCAATTTTGGGGAATGTTATTTCCAAAAACCTGTTCCAGCTCTGATGAATGATCGAATCCTCGAACCATGCCATGCCAAAAAAGCCGTAATTGAAAATAAATGCGCCGAGCCCCACCAGCGCCCACGCGACCCAGCGCTTCACTTTATCCTGATATACGGAGAGTTTGTTCATCGCATTAATGCCCAGCAGCGCCAGCACGACCAGGAAAAGAAGCGGCACGATCCGTCCGAGGCCGTGAAGCGCGCCGAGCGACGCGCCGACGGTCGGAATGCCGAGCGTTGCGACATAGCCGAAGAGAATATAGAAAGCGGGATTGGGACACCCCACGCCGGCATTGCCGAGAAAGAATCCCAAAAAGAAACTGCGGATATAATCATTTTTGCCTTGCAATGAAGCGGGAAGGATCGTTTGCCGGAACGGCAATTTGAACTTGATGAGATCGAGTTCTGAAATACCGAACAGTAACGCCGCGACTCCTCCGAGAACAAGCATCCAGCTGATAACCCGATAGAGCTCCACAAATCCTCCAAGCCAGCCAAGGGCCATCCCATAGAGCGTGAAGGTAAGCGTGAGCCCCGCGCCGAAAAGAAGCGCCATCATGAGTCCCCTGCCGATTCTTTTTGAAAGCGCGAGCGGCACAATGATGAATACCAACGGAAACGTGCACGGCAAAAAAATCATCGAAATGCCGGCGAGAAAGGACAGGGAATAGCCGGGAATAAACTCCGGCGATGTCCACAAACTGAAAAGACCGATCAGAATGACGGAAAAGAGAACAAACGCGGCGGCTGTCAGCCAAATTTTAATGGTTTTCGCATTCATATTCATACGCCCCCGCTTGCTCCGGATACTTTCTCCGGGCCTTTGTTGATATAGCGCGTGATGAAATCATTGATTCTTTGGGCGGGCAAACCATTGTTTTCCACATTGAATGTATCGAGCCGGCCCCATGCGGCAAGCGCGATATCCGTTTCGTTCGCTTCGCGCGGCGTAATAATGACCTTCGCGGCCGCGAATTGTTTTAACTCCTCTTTTATTTCATCCGCAATACGGGGGTGATACGCGATCCAGATATCGCCGTGTTCCAAATTATGGATGATATGTTGATCGGCGATCGCCTCTTCGCGAAAACCCGATTGGGCCGTTTGGCCGTAATGCGGTCCGGATGTCGGCGGATTCGAATTGTACTCGGGCAATGCGCTGCCTACGGCGATATGATTTTCTCCCATTGAAGGGACGGCGCGGCTAAAATCCTCCCCCTTCGGCGCCACGCTCCCCGCCCAAAAATAGATGCCGTAGGATACCGCGACGGTCACGGCGGCGATGATGACATACCCTCTGAGTCTGCCGATAACGCGCGTACTCCGCGCGGCATGCCGTTCCTGTTCCTTTTGCCTTTGCCGCTCCTCTTTTCTTAATTCGTATGGCTGTTGTTCTTCATTCATATTTTCCTGAAAAAATTGAACATGCTCGTTTTGTTTATTTGATAATGTGGAAACGTTATATGCTGCATCCGCCCCGCTCTCGCTGCGGTTCGGCTTGTTGACCCGTATCCACTCCGCATCCGCTCCCGCCGCGTTGCGGCTGTAATTGTGCTTGTGCCGCTATGCGCGCATATCCCGATGCGCTCGAATAATTGATCCCCAGCATTTCCCGCGGATTTACTTTTTCCCACGGAACTCCTTTGTTTTTCATGTAAGTCGCGATCGTTATGTACGTATCGGGGAACCAGTAAGAATTGACGGCTAGCGCGGCCTTCCACATATCCTGTTCGGAGACACCCTGCGATGCCATGAGCTCCAAAAATCCGAGCATCGCCATGCCGTGATTGCAGTCCGGGAAATAGACCGGATTGGGACAACAGGGGCGATAGATATTTTTACTCACCCGCCTCACCAGGTCTTGCTGTTCTTTGGTAAGTAGGACGAACGGATGCCGGCTGTAGTGATTCATCGGGTCGCCTTGGGCGATGGTCCAGCCGGCGGTAGACGCAAACGTGTCCGCGCCTCCGTATTTCGGATCCGCTATCGGTCCTTGTTCCAAAATATCATTCTTCGTGCCGAGCCCCAACGCCCAAAAGAGATTCAGCAACAGTCCGGCATTTTCCGGCGTCATCCGAAGCGGCTCGTTCATCTCTTCGCCGAACAGACGCCGCGCCTCGAGGTCGAACTCTCCATGGTTTGCGTACAGCGCTTCAAATTTTTCTCGGTCAACAACACCGACGCCCGCCATTTTAATGCCAAGGTCTCCCCAGCGAACCGGCAGAGCGATCCCGTCGGACGGCAAAACCTTTTCCTCAAGCACGGATTTTTTCTGAATGTCTGCGTCCGGAACGGCAGCCGTATTTTGCAACGGATCCGGTCGAGGCGCCGTGTAGAGCCACGCTCCCGCAAGAACAAATGATGAAACCAAAATACTTGCCGCAAGGAAGCGATAGCGGGGAACCGTCGTTTGTTCATTCATGGTGTTCTTCGGAATGATCCTGCTTTGCGGAATTTTTTCTCATCCGGTAAAGGAAAAAAAAGAAAATTCCTATAATGATGGCGCCGCCCATAAGTTCGGGAACGCCGGATAGCGCATTGAACAG
The DNA here is from genome assembly GCA_016177385.1 of Candidatus Niyogiibacteriota bacterium. Classification (GTDB taxonomy): domain Bacteria; phylum Patescibacteriota; class Minisyncoccia; order HO2-45-28; family HO2-45-28; genus JACOYI01. Next base: position 1,294 of record JACOVJ010000019.1, on the reverse strand, counting down.
AGCATTCGACCAGCGGTTCGCCACCATGCCGATCTCGGCTTGGAACGACGGCGCCCAGAATGCGTTGCCGGAAAGCGCAAGACCGATGAGTGTCGCACCCATCACGAGAAAGACTGCGCCTGCGGCAAGATTGGTCGAATGGACAAGAAAGGTCCGCCCGCCGATTTTCCATTCCAGAAGTTTGCCCTGAATGAACCGCGAATTTTCGATTTTGAACCGGTCGTAAAAATACGCGGCAATAAAGAGCGGGAACGTCATCCCGAACACATACGCGAAAACGACGACGAGCGCCTTCCAGAACGCGCCGGAGATCGCCGCCAGCGTCAGGGCGCCGGCAAGCACCGGCGCACAGCACGAGGTCGCCGCGCCCGAGAACACGCCGAGGAGGAATACGGACTTGGGATGAGTGGCATCGGCGCTCGGCGCCATTCGTTTTGGCATCGGAATGAGTGCGAGTCCCTTGCCGGCCACGGCCATACCGGCAAGCGCGATCATCAGAAAACCGCCGATAAGATACATTTCGCGGTGGAAATCGCGGAACACGCGCGCGAGGCCTGCCGCACCCAAACCGATCGGCACGAGAATGACCGCGATCCCCGCAAAAAAGATGAACGTCATTTTCAACACATGTTTTTTCTCGCGGAATGCGCTTGCCAGATATGCGGGAAGAAGCACCGTGATGCAGCACGGGGCGAACAGGGCGACCACGCCCGCGAAAAACGCCGTGATGATCGAAGCGGAAAAAATGATATCCATGGATTTTTAGCGCGTTACCTCCGCCCGGAACGTAAGCTCGAGCGTCGGCGACTCTGCCGAATTGGTTTCGATGTAAACGGACCGCTCCGCAAGACCGACCCCGGCGGGACCGTGCGCGGCTGGATCGAACACGGCCTCAATGACCGCCTCCTCATCCGGACCGAGCGTTTCGCTTATTTTGGGGATAAAGCTGTTATGTCCCGGCATTCCATACGGACCGCGCACCTTGCCGTCTTTAAGGAATGATGCGCTCGTGCACATGCATGATGTGTACATTTTTTCGAGCACGACCGGCTCCGAACCCGCGTTTTTCACCCAAAAGGCATGGCTCACGTTGCCGGCGGCCATACTGATAGTTCCGAAATCGAAATACGTTTCCTCTGCGCTGAGCGCGCTACCGGATGTGAGCGATACGGCGGCCGTATCCGATGTCCCGGACCGTACGAACCATAGAAGCGCTCCCAGCAGCAGAACCGACGCAAAAACACCGATAATGATCTTTGAATTCATGATTTTTAGACAACAAAAAATCCCTTCT
>JACOVJ010000040.1 GCA_016177385.1 Candidatus Niyogiibacteriota bacterium | reverse complement strand
GATCTTGAATGCGGCCTCCGACGAGTCCACCTCGTGGAATGAACCGTCGTAGAGCGTTACTTTCATATCGATAAGCGGGAATCCGGCGACCACGCCTTTCGCCATCGCCTCGCGAACGCCTTTTTCCGTTGCCGGAATGAATTCCTGCGGAATCACGCCGCCTCTGATATCGTCCTCGAATTCAAATCCTCTTCCGCGCTCGAGCGCCTCCACGCGGAGCCACACATGACCGTATTGGCCGCGGCCGCCCGATTGACGGATGTATTTCCCTTCGGCTTCCGCTTTGCCCAAAATCGTTTCTTTGTATGCTACTTGCGGTCTGCCGACATCGGCATCCACTTTGAATTCTCGGCGCATTCGTTCCACTAACACTTCAAGGTGGAGTTCGCCCATGCCCGCAATGATGGTTTCGAGCGTTTCGGGATCGGATTTGATGCGGAAGGTCGGGTCCTCTTCAGATAGGCGTTTGAGCGCCAACCCCATTTTTTCCTGATCGGCTTTGGTTTTGGGCTCGATCCGCACCGCCACCACCGGTTCGGGCGCCACGATCTTTTCAAGCACGATCGGCTTGTCGGGGTCGCAGAGCGTATCGCCCGTATGCGTATTTTTGAGCCCCACAATGGCGCCGATGCCGCCCGCATCCACCTCTTTCATTTCTTCGCGATGATTAGCGTGCATGCGCAATACGCGGCCCACACGCTCCTTCTCGCCGGTATTCGTGTTCAATACGTAGGAACCCGCGGCTAAAACGCCGGAATACACGCGGAAATACGTCAGCTGACCCACAAAAGGATCGGTTTGCAGTTTGAACGCAAGCGCGGCAAAGGGCGCATCATCCCGCGCTTCGCGCGTGATCTTTTGCTCTGTTTTCGGGTCTATGCCCTCGACCGGAGGAAGGTCGGTCGGCGCAGGCAGATAATCCACCACCGCGTCGAGCATCAATTGCACGCCTTTGTTTTTAAGAGCCGAACCGCAAAGCACCGGCACCGCTTTGTACGCGAGCGTTCCCTTGCGCAACGCCGTTTTCATTTCTTCGAGCGTCAGTTCTTTTCCTTCCAGATATTTTTCGGTGAGCGTATCGTCCAGTTCCGCGATCTTTTCGGCCATCTTCGCGTGCCATTTTTCCGCCTCCGCCTTTAATGCGCTTGGAATTTCCTCCATGCGGATCTTCTCTCCGTGTTCCCCGTCAAAATACACGGCTTTCATGCGAAGCAGATCGATCAGTCCTTCGTGCGCCGATTCGAGTCCGATCGGGATCGTAATGGCAATGGCGTGGGGCGTCAGGCGCTCGCGTATGGATTCCAAGCTTTTCTCGAAGTTCGCGCCCAACCGGTCCAATTTATTGATGAAACAAATGCGCGGAACATGGTGCTTATCGGCTTGCCGCCACACCGTCTCCGATTGCGGCTCCACGCCGGATACGCCGTCAAAGACGACGCAGGCGCCGTCGAGCACGCGGAGCGACCGCTCCACTTCAATGGTAAAATCCACGTGCCCCGGCGTATCGATGATATTGATGCGGTGTTTTTTCGATTCATCCCCTGCCGCATAGGTCGGCGTCCAAAAAAGGGTCGTCGCCGCGGCGGTGATCGTGATGCCGCGTTCCTGCTCCTGCTCCATCCAGTCCATCACTGCCTCGCCCTCGTGCACCTCGCCGATCTTGTGGGAAATGCCGGCGTAAAATAAAATGCGCTCGGAAACCGTAGTTTTTCCGGCATCAATGTGGGCGATAATGCCAATATCCCGCAGGCGTTCGATGGGGAAATCCCGGGCCATATCCGAATATTACCAGGCGAAATGCGCGAATGCGCGGTTCGCTTCCGCCATTTTATGCGTGTCCTCGCGTTTTTTCACGGCTACGCCTTCGTTTTTGGTCGCAAGGATCAGCTCCTCCGCGAGCTTCGCCGCCATCGGCTTTCCTTTTTTGGATTTTGCGGCCGCGATCAGCCACCGCATGGACAATGCGAGCTTTCGCTCCGGACGCACTTCGCGCGGAACCTGATACGTCGCGCCTCCCACGCGGCGCGCGCGGACCTCGAGATTAGGCGAAACATTCTTGATGGCCTCGTCCAAAACCGCGACCGGGTCTTTTTTTGTCTGGGTCTTTACGATCTCAAGAGCGCGATAAAAAACCCCGCGGGCCGTATTCTTTTTTCCGTCCCGCATCAATTGATTGATGAATTTTTCCACGACAAGCGAGCCGTGTTTATAATCCGGCGCTATCCAGTGTTTGATTTTTATCGTTCGGCGCATAAAGATTATTATTTTTGTTTCGGACGCTTGGCGCCGT
>JACOVJ010000018.1 GCA_016177385.1 Candidatus Niyogiibacteriota bacterium | reverse complement strand
GGCGTTTTTTGAGGCGTTAGAAAAGATCGGAATCGAACCCAAGAACAAGGATATTCAAATTTTTGCCGGCGGCGTTAAAAAGGCGGATTGGGATGTCGGCCTTACGATCGATGCGGTGCGCCTCGCGCCCCGCGTGGATACGTTGGTGCTGGTCACGGGCGACGGCGACTTTGTGCCGCTCGTCGAATACCTGAAAGAAGGGCAGTTCGGGATCCAAGTCGAGGTGATGGCGTTCGGCCGCTCCACGTCGGCGAAACTCCGCGAAACCGCGGACGCATTCACGGACCTCGACGAAAATTCGCGCTCCTACCTGCTCGGCATTCCATTGAAACGCGCCGCGCGGGGATCGGAAACGGAAAACGAATAACCATGAAGATCACCAAATACCAAACAGAAGTCGCGGGGCGAACGCTCGAAGTGGAATTCTCGGACCTTGCATCGCAGGCGTCGGGCTCGGTGCTGGTGCGCTACGGCGGAACGGTCGTTTTTGCGACCGCAACCATCGCGCGGGAGCCAAAATCAAATGCATCCTATTTTCCGCTCTCCGTTGATTACGAAGAAAAATTTTACGCCGCCGGGCAGATCCTCGGCTCGCGTTTCATGCGCCGTGAAGGACGGCCTTCGGAGGAGGCGGTGCTCACGGGGCGCCTCATTGACCGCACGCTTCGCCCGCTTTTCAACCATACCATCCGCCACGATGTCCAAGTCGTCGTAATGACTTTGGCGATCGACGGCGAAAATGATCCGGATGTTCCCGCGATCCTTGCCGCATCCCTCGCGGTCGCGACCTCGCCCATCCCGTGGTCGGGACCCGTAACGCCATTCCGCGTCGCGCTCCGAAACGGAGAGACGATCTTGAATCCTACCTACGAAGACCGCAAAACCGCGACGCTCGATCTCATCGCCTGCGTTAAAGGCGGAAAGATCAATATGATCGAAGCGGGCGCTTCGGAAGTTCCGGAAGCCGATATTCTTCGCGCGGTCGAAGAGTCCATGTCGGAATTCGAAAAAATGGAAGCGTTCCAGAAAAAGATCATCAAAGAATCCGGCCGCGAGAAAAAAGGGGTCGCCATTCCCGAACTTCCGGATGCGGCCGAGGAACTTTTCAAAAAACACGTCGCGCCGCGCTTGGAAGACGCGATTTACGGCGCGAAAGACAAATCGGAAGAGCGTAGCGATGTCGGCGAACTTTTGAAAGAATGGAAAAAATCCGTGGAAGAACAATTCGGGGGCGCATCGGCAGCGCTTGCCGAGCCGTATTTTGAAGACGCGGTGGATGCTCTGGTTCACAAAAACATTTTGGAGCGGGACCGCCGGCCCGACGGGCGCGCCATGAACGAGGTCCGGCCGCTTTTCGCAAAAGCGGGTGCGATCGAACGCACGCACGGCTCCGCCATTTTTTACCGCGGAGAGACGCATATTTTGACGGTCGCGACCTTGGGCGCACCGGGCGACGTGCTCCTGATCGAAGGCATGGAAGTGCAGATGAAAAAGCGCTTCATGCACCACTATAATTTCCCGCCGTTCTCCACGGGCGAGACCGGACGCATGGGCGCGCCGGGACGCCGCGAGATCGGGCACGGGGCGTTGGCCGAGCGCGCACTCGCTCCCGTGATCCCGCCCAAAGAAATTTTCCCGTACACCATCCGGTTGGTTTCGGAAGCCATGTCCTCGAACGGCTCGACCTCCATGGGCTCTACCTGCGGCTCCACGCTTGCCCTGATGGACGCGGGCGTTCCCATCAAAGAACCGGTCGCGGGGATCGCTATGGGTTTGATGATGGAAAACGAAAACAACTACAAAGTGCTCACCGACATTCAGGGACCGGAAGACCATCACGGCGATATGGATTTTAAAGCCGCCGGCACCAAAAACGGTGTGACGGCGATCCAGATGGACGTGAAAGTCGAGGGCATCACGCTCGATATGCTTAAGGACACGCTCCGTGATGCGCGAGCCGCGCGCATGAAGATCATGGATGTGATGCTCGAAGCCATCCCGCGGCCGCGCGACGCCATTTCCATTTACGCGCCGCGCATCATTTCCATGCAGATCCATCCCGATAAGATCCGCGATGTCATCGGGCCCGGCGGAAAAACCATCAACAAGATCATCGAGGATACGGGCGCCGAGATCGACATCGAACAGACCGGCGACGTGTTCATCACGGCGCGCTCCAAAGAGGCCGCCGAAAAAGCGCAGGAGATCATCAAATCCATTACCCGTGAATTCAAGGTGGGGGAGGAATTCACCGGAAAAGTTTCGCGCATTTTTGAATTCGGCGCCATGGTGGAGATCGCGCCCAAACAAGAGGGCCTTGTGCATATTTCCGAACTCGCCCCGTTCCGCGTGGGCAAGGTCCGCGACATTGTGGACATCGGGCAGGAAGTGCCGGTAAAGATCATCGAGATCGACGAAATGGGGCGGGTGAATCTTTCCATCAAACAATCCTCGGGCGCCGCGCAAATGAAATATCCTCCCGTCTCGCCGAATGCGAGCCGAGGCGGACCGCCGCCCGCCGACACCGGCGAAAGCGGCCGTTTCCGCCCCCGCCGCGCTTAACGCGGCTTATAGGGACGCTTAGCGTCCCGCCACAATTTTCGATAAAAATAGCGTCCCTATTCAAAAAAAATAGCCGCATTGGTGCGGCTATCGAGATAAATCGTTTTTTTCAATAAAATCCTTGCCGGCTTCGGTCAAGAAAACTCTTTTGTCTCTGCCAATGGGTTCTCGCTGTACTAAGCCCGCGCCCTCAAGCAATGCAAGAATGCGCCTGCATTGAGAACGCTCCATCTTAAGCGATTCAGCAAAAGAAAGCTCGCTTTCTATCTTCCCATCGCTCTCGGCGAGTTTTTTCAGAATTTTTTTACCCTCAAGAAGGCGCATGTCGCGCTCTGCCGTCAAGCGGGCCTCGACAATTTCTATTGCGGCATTCATCAGGTCCCCCAACGCATCAATACGTTCCGCCCATTGCGGGAGAAGCATTATTGGCCGGGCATTGATCTCATCCCGACGACTATGCGGAATCAGCCGGCGCAGATCGTCTAGATCGGCTTCCAGAGCCGCCACGTCGCTTTTCCTTAGCAACATCAGGGCCACCCGCTGCAAAAGAATCCCGTATAGCCTACTAAATACTTCATCGCTTGGCAGCGTTTCTCCGCGAAGCATTGGCGCAAAACATTCAATGGGGCTTTCGATGAGGTCAATGAACGGTCGTTCTAGAATGTCTTTAGGATCCCACGCCTTTTCATCGGTTGAGAACTCAAAATCTGTCTGCTTCATAAATCCGCCTCCTCGAGTTCGTTTTCATCACTTGCAATGTACTGGTTGTTTTATACTAAAAATTGTAAAAAATGTCAACACTTATTCGCGGCTCCTCACCAATCGCCGTATAATAAATGAATGAATGGCGAAATTATTTTGCCGCCGTCGGAACTGCCGCAACCGCAACCGCCCGCGCCCCAACCACCGCAAACCCCTCCGCCGGCTCCGCCGGCGCCTTCGGGACCGGTTCTGATGACGCCTTCGGGGCCGGCGAGCGCCCCAAAACCTTCGTCCATCCGCACGATGGTGGGGGACACGGAAAAGGCGCTTAAATCCGGCGAACTCTCGGGAGCCAGCGCTCTTACGCGCGGCGGGACTCTGACGCGCGTGGGCGGATACACAGGCGAAGAACCGCGCCACCGCTGGGTTTTGTGGCTTTCGCTCGCGGTCGGGGCATTCGTCATTGTTGGTGGCGGACTCTTTTTTTGGTTCACCATTCAAGGCACCCCGGGCACGCCGGCCATTACAGCGCCCAAGCCCGCGATTCCGGCAACGCAATCCGAGATCGTCCGGCTTACCGGACTCGACCCGTTTCGCCCGCTCGCCGAGGCGGGCCGCGCGGCGTTTTTCAACGAATGGAATGTGCTTTACAAAAAACCGCTCCTGCCGGCGGAATTCCGCGCTGTCAGCGTTTTCAATACGCAAACTTCCGCATTTCTGACCGCACAAGAATTTTTTTCGCTTCTTTCGGTCCCGGCGCCGGCGCTTCTCACCGGCGGCTTACGCGGCACCGCGACCCTGGGCGCCATCCGCACGGCGCGCGGCATCGAAACCGTTTTTATTGTGAGCATACGTTCGTTCAGCGAAGCGCTCGCCGGCATGCTTGAATGGGAACGCAGCTTGCCGGGCGCGTTCGCGCCGCTCCTTGCTCCGGACATTCCGCTGGAGCGGGGTTCGGAAACGTTTACGGACCGCATCATTTCCAATCACGATGTGCGATCGTTAAAAAATACGGCGGGCGAACCCATTCTTTTATATACGATCTTCAATCGTCAAACGCTCATCATCGCACAATCGCCGGAGGCCCTCGAAGTCATCCTGCGCCAACTTTCGTTCTTTCCGACACCGTGATACGGTAAACCAATGGATCTGAATTATTTTCGCCAAAAACTGGAAGAGGAACGGGCCCGGCTCGAAAATCAGTTAAAAAGCATAGGCCGGATCCACCCGGGGACGCCGGGTGATTGGGAGCCGCAAAAACCGGAATTCAACGCGCAAACATCCGACGAAAACGAAATGGCGGATGTGTTCGAGGAATTCCAGACCGACGCATCGATCGAAGTCGCGCTCGAAACCCAATTGAACGAGGTCAAGGCGGCGCTCAAGCGCTTGGACGAGGGAACATTCGGAACATGCATCGAGGACGGCAAACCCATCGAACCCGAACGCCTTGAGGCCAATCCCGCGGCCGCGCGCTGCGTGGAACATACGGCTCAATAAAAAAACCGGCCTTATGTGACCGGCACAGACTTCCTGATAGCTTCGACCGCGGATTTTAGCCGCGGATCTCCTTTTTTGGAGCACACTCTTTCATGCGCTTCCCAATCGAGCTCGGTTTCATCGCCGAATAGGCGGTGATTTTCGCACTTCGACCGCGGCTTGTATACCCGCGGAACGACCTCGCCACACGCGGGGCAACGAACCGGAGCATGCATGATGGCCATCGTGTTCTCCTCAGAAATCAAAATCTGCCGTTAAGATACCGCACAAAATTACGCTCGTCAATATCGAAATCATTGAGGCCTCATCCGTCATCCAGTAGAGTAAGAACATCATGGCCGTACGTCTTTATAGCGCGGAAGTTGCGGGGCTCGATGGGCGCATCATCGATGTGGAAGTGGATGTTTCCAAAGGGCTGCGCTCATTCACGGTTGTCGGACTTGCGGACAAAGCCGTGGATGAAGCCAAAGAGCGCATTTCCTACGCCATCAAAAACATCGGATTCACGCCGCCGCATAAGCAAAACCAAAAAGTCATCGTTTCGTTAGCGCCCGCCGACATTAAAAAAGAGGGGTCGGGCTTTGACCTTGCGATCGCGCTGGGATATCTTCTCGCATCCAAACAAGCATCGTTCGATGCCGGACGCGCACTTTTTTTAGGAGAACTCGCGCTCGACGGGACCCTACGGCCGATCCGCGGGGTTTTGGCGCTCTCTAGCACGGCCAAAAACGAAAAATTCGATTCGATCATTGTTCCGCACGGCAACGGAGCCGAAGCCGCGCTGATACGGGGTATTCGCGTCTTTGAAGCGCAAATGCTTGACGATGTCATCTCACACCTCGCCGGCGAAAAAATGCTCGAACCGGTCGCCGCGTCCGTATGGAAGGAAACCGCAGATGCGCCCCATGATTTTTGCGATGTCCGTGGACAGGAAACCGCCAAGCGCGCGCTCGAAATTGCAGCCGCCGGCGGACATAATGTTTTTTTGTCCGGGCCTCCCGGAACCGGCAAAACGCTCCTTGCGCGCGCTCTTCCATCCATTCTTCCGCCGCTCGCGCACGAAGAGGCGCTTGAAGTGACCGCGATCCACAGTATTGCGGGCACGCCGCTGTCGCCCGTCTCGCCGAATGCCCGCTCCGACGAATCGAGGCGAGCGAGCCGAGGCGGGCCCATGATGCAGACGCGTCCGTTCCGCAGTCCGCACCACACGTCGTCGTATGTCGCGCTCGTGGGCGGTGGCGCCTGGCCCCGCCCGGGCGAAGTAACGCTTGCACACCGCGGCGTTTTATTTCTGGATGAATTCCCCGAGTTCGATCGCCGCGTCATTGAGGCGCTCCGCCAACCCATGGAGGACGGCGTCATCACGATCGCGCGCGCAAAAGGAACGCTTCAATTCCCGGCACGCTTCATGTTGGTCGCCGCCATGAATCCCTGCCCGTGCGGAAACCTCGGTTCCAAAACAAAAGAGTGCGTCTGTCCGCCATCGGCGATCTTCCGGTACGGGCGCAAAATTTCTGGCCCCATCGCCGACCGCATCGACCTCTGGACCGAGGTCGGCCTCGTGGATCATAAGGAGCTCGGGGAAAAAACGTCAGCGCCGTCCTCGGCCGCGATCCGAAAACGTATTGTCGCGGCGCGCGCGCTTCAGGAGCGCCGGTATAAAAAACTGGGGATCCGCACCAATAGCGAGCTCGGCATCCGGAATCTGGAAAAATTCGGGGCGCTCTCCGGCGATGCGCGCCTTCTACTCGACGCCGCCGCGAAAAAATTGGACCTCTCGCCCCGCGCGTATCATCGCGTCATCAAGATCGCGCGCACCATCGCGGACCTCGAAAAAGAAGCGCATATCAAAGAAGAGCGCCTTGCGGAAGCGCTACAATATCGCCCGAAAACCGGCAATGTGTAGCCGCCTCGTATTCGCCAACCATCTTTTCTCGACACGAAAAATCGTCCCGGCGAGACGATTTTTCTCTATCCTCGGCTCGCTCGTTTCGTTTGGGCGCTACGCGCAATTGTAAACGAAACTCCATGCCCGCTCGCCTCCGGACGGTCTCGAAAAAAGGTCGGCTCGTGAGGCGGCATTTGCTTTATCATTTAAAACAAAAAAGAGGGTCATCGAGACCCTCCTCCAAAAAAATTGCTTATCCGTAGGGATAGTCGGTCTTTTTTCCGTTTTCCCCACTCGGCACGGACAAAAAGCCGCTTCGCGTATGCTTCTGCCGGAACATGCTTTGCGATTTCCGTTTCGATCCATCTACGGATTTTCGGCTGGAGAATCGCTTGTTCGATCTCGTTCCTACCGATCAAATCCAGGTTCACGCACATCAGTCCTATCGAAACCCGCTCGAAACACGCTGATTTTCTCGGCAGCAAAAATTCGCACCAGAAAAACAAATTGACGCTCTTTCCGTTTTTTACCGGCTCCGGTACCGACGGCGGTCCCAGAATGATCTCCTTTGCCATATTGAGCGCCCCTTCGCTCACCCGGAATGCATTGTGGTAGTCCACGGGCAAGACCGTCACGACTTCACCGTTCTCTTCGTCTTGGATGGCAACGAACCAATACTGATCGGGTGCGCTGTAAAAAAGCCGGTGCACCCGCGGCGAATTATCCTCGCGGCCGATCAAAACCACGAGGTCGTCATCCAGAAGGGCTTTCACCTCCGCCAATGTCAAGGACAAGCGCGCACGCGCACGTTCAAATGCGTGGAGCGTAAAAGATGCCTGAAGGACCACGGGTGACTCCTTTGTCAGGCAACGCCGCCTCTCAAAATTCTTGCCCCGTAGAGCTTATACTTCGTGATTCTACGGGGCTTGTCTGAGACGACGAAGAAAAACAAAACCGCGCCTACCATAGCGCGGTCTTCCGAAAATGTCAACTGCCTGCTTCGGGCTTCAGCCCGCGGCAGGCAGTTGACTTATATTCCTACTT
>JACOVJ010000039.1 GCA_016177385.1 Candidatus Niyogiibacteriota bacterium | reverse complement strand
ATTATCCTCGCGCATGGTCAGGCGGTCGGGGTCGTCGAGCCGCGTATTGGTCTGGACCGCGAGCAGAACATCCTGCGCTTTTGCGTCCTCGGGCATTAAATAGTGGATATCCTGCGTTGCGACAACCGGAATGCCGGTCTCGGTCGCCACGCGCCTCAATCCCTTCTGGATGTCCGCGTGGTTCGGGATGCCGGGATGGTGCGAGAGTTCAATATAAAAATTGCCGCGGCCGAAAATGTCTTGGTACTCGAGGGCGAGCGCTTTTGCTTTTTCGATATCATTCGCCGCCACCGCGCGCGCCACTTCGCCGCCCATGCACGCCGAGGTCGCAATGAGGCCTCGGGAGTATTTCCGCAGCAATTCCTTATCCATCCGCGGCTTATAATAGAAACCCTCGAGGTGCGACGCCGTCACCAAACGCAGGAGATTTTGGTATCCCTCGTTGTTTTCGGCAAGCAATATCAAATGGAATCGCCTATCGTCCACGCCCGGATTTTTTGACAGCCTCGAACCCGTGGCAATGTAGGCCTCCACACCAATGATGGGCTTTACGCCATTCGCCTTGCACGCTTTGTAAAACTCCACAGCGCCGTACAGGTTGCCGTGGTCGGTGAGCGCAAGCGCGCTCATCCCGAGTTCTCGGGCTCGCTTCACCAAACCCTCCACCTTCGCCAGTCCGTCCAGCAGCGAATAGTGGCTATGGGTATGGAGGTGGACGAAAGACATATCGAGAGCATTTTATCACGCCGGTATACGAGAAATCCAAAAGCTTGCATTATTTTTTGATATGGGATACACTATAGGGGTTCGTGCGAAAATGTTTCCCACGCTCATTTTGTAAGGAGGTGTGTCATGAGCACGCGCCCGTAAGCAAATTGCCGCCGGAGGAATCCGTATCGGTGAGAACGACGCCGGAGCAGCGCATTTTCGCGGCCTGTATCAACTGGCTGAAGAAGCTCGTGAAGAAGTAGTTGATTTTCCACACCGCCGCCCGCGGAAAACGGGCGGCTTTTTTGTTTGAAAAACACCCCCCTCGCGCTACTATGAGTGATGCCAAAATTCGTGATTCAGGGAGGAAAAACGCTCAAAGGCAAGATTACGGTGAGCGGAGCGAAGAACCACGCTTTAAAACTGCTTGCCGCCTCCATTCTGTTTGATTCGCCGGTGGCGTTCGAGAATATCCCCGAGATCGAGGACGTTTTCCGTATGTCCGAACTTTTGGAGAAAATGGGCGCCAAGATAAATGTTAGACACTCGGTGTCTAACAGAGAGACGAGCGGCCATGCGCTTATCGTGGATCCTCGCGGTATCAAAAAATCGGAGCTTGACCGCGAGATCACCAAACGCTTCCGCGCGTCCATTGTCGCCATCGGGCCGCTTTTGGGCCGGTTCGGTAAGGCAGCGCTCGCGCATCCGGGCGGGTGCGTCATCGGCGAGCGGCCCATCGATATTTTCATCGAGGGGCTCGCCGCCTTAGGCGCGGCATTCAAAGAAAAGGACGAGACCTATTTCTTTGAGGCCAAAAAACTCGCGGGCGCCGATTTTACGTTCCGTGTCCCGAGCGTCACTGCGACCGAAACCCTGATGCTGGCGGCCGTGAAAGCCGATGGAAAAACGATACTGCGCAATGCCGCGATGGAACCCGAAATTCCCGCGCTCGCCGATTTTTTGAATCGCGCGGGGGCCTCCATCCACGGAGCGGGAACCGCGACCATTGAAATTGACGGCCTCGGGCCGGACGGAAAACTGATCGCGACCAATGCCGAGCGCGTTATTCCCGATCGCATCGAAGCGGGTAGTTTGGCCATCCTCGGGGCGCTTACGGCATCCGACCTTACGATAGAAAAATGCGCTCCCGAGCATCTGGGAAGTTTGCTTGAGCACTTAAAAGCCGCGGGCGTTTTCGTGAAAGCCGGCCCGGATTGGATGCGGATCAAGCGCGCAAAAAAAATCGGCGCCGTGAATGTCAAAACGCGCGAATACCCTGGTTTCCCAACAGACCTGCAGGCGCCCTTTTGTATTTTATTGACGCAAGCCGAGGGACGCTCTGAGATTTTTGAAACGATTTTCGATAACCGTCTTGAATACTTGAAAGATATCGCCCGCATGGGCGCGGATGTCACGTTTTGTGATCCGCACCGCGCCATTATTGCGGGCCCGACCCCGCTTCGCGGCCGCGTAATGGAAAGCCCCGACTTGCGCGCCGGTCTTGCGTTCGTCATTGCGGCGCTCGTCGCCGAGGGCGAGTCCGAAATTCATAATGTCTATCAGATTGACCGCGGGTACGAAAACGTTGAAGATAAGCTTGCGCGGTTGGGCGCATCCATCCGCCGCGTAAGCGCATAAATGCCCGTATTTGTAAAAAAATTAGGAATTGACCTCGGAACCGCGAACACCTTGGTTTACATGCCCGGGCGGGGGATCGTACTGAACGAGCCCTCGGTTGTGGCGGTCGCGATACCGGAAAACAAGGTCGTTGCGGTCGGCAACGAGGCCAAAGCCATGGTCGGCAAGGCACCTGATTCGATCTTGGTGTATCGCCCCATGAAGGACGGCGTCATCGCCGATTATCGCATCACCGAGGCGATGCTCCGGTATTATATTTCAAAAGCGCTCGGCCGCTGGAATATGTTCAAGCCCGAAGTTTTGATCTCGGTTCCGGCGGGCGTGACATCCACCGAGCGCCGGTCCGTGATCGAAGCGGCGCTCAAGGCCGACGCCAAGCAGGCCTATGTGATGAAGGAGCCGATTCTTGCCGCTATTGGCGCGGGCATTCCGATTCATGAGCCCACCGGACATATGGTGGTGGATATCGGCGGCGGCACGACGGATGCGGCTGTGATATCGCTCGGCGGCATTGTGGCGGCGACATCGGTCAAAATGGCGGGCAATAAAATTGACCAGGCCATTGCCGATTACATCAAACGGACCTTCAATCTCGCCATCGGCGACAAAACCGCCGAGGAGATCAAGATCGCCATCGGCTCGGCCGTTGCCGTGGATTCCGAAGACCGCCACATGATCAAGGGCCGCGATTTTTTGACCGGTCTTCCGCGTTCGGCCGAAATTTCCACCAACGAAATCACCAAAGCCATTGAGAATGAATTGCGCGAGATCGTGCGCGCCATCAAATCGGTTCTGCAGGAGACGCCCCCCGAATTGGCGTCCGATATCATTGACCAGGGGATCGTCATGACCGGCGGCGGCTCGCTTTTACGCAACATCACCGAACTCGTCTACAAAACCACGGGGGTCAAGGCATATGTCGCCGAGGATGCGCTTTATTGCGTTGCCAAAGGCACGGGCATCGCGCTCGACCACCTCGACGTTTACAAAAAGAGTTTGCTCGGCAAGCGCTAATATGTTCGACACTCGGTGTTTAACATACGTTGAACACTCGGTGTTTAATAAGAGTTTGCTCGGCAAGCGCTAAGGCTTGGACGTGAGACGTCCAAACACGATGCACCCTATTCTTGAACGCCACGCGCAAAACAGGACATTTGCCAACGCCTATATTGTCGTAGGGTTCCCGTCTGATGCACTCTTGGAATTTCTGAGAACCCAAGGTGCGGTGGAATCGTATGCCGGCGGAGCGCTAGGAGCCCCTGACAGCCCCGCTAGGCGGAGCGGCATTGACGGTGTCCGCGACATCCGTGAAAAAGCGTTCGTTGTGCGCCACGACCGGCTCTTTTTCGTATTGGATGCCGACGGATTGAGCTGGCAATCGTATCCCGCGCTTTTGAAACTCATTGAGGAGCCGCCTGCCGGACGGCATTTTGTTCTGACGGCGACCTCCATTGAATCGGTTCCCGAAACGGTTCAGTCGCGCGCGGTTGCGTTGTTTTATGAAAGGCCCAGGGGCGGCCCTTTTCAAGGGGAGTCCTTAGGAGCCGGAAAAGGACTCCCCTTAGGGGGCCGCCTTTTGAATGCGGAGGCCATCGAAGCCATCACAGAGGATGCAGCGCGATTTTCGGAATTCCTAGATAATTATGAACAATGGGCGCGTTCGCGGCCGGACGCGGGAACGCTGCTCAACCGCGTTCAGGCGGTCCGCGCGGCCGAAAAAACATTGAACCTCGGCCGTAAAATGTGTTTAGAATATCTTATGGCTTTTAAAAACGTATGACTTATTCATTTTCCTCGTTCGACGGCGAACTTAAAAGGATCAAAGAACATTTTTCAGGCGAGCTTTCCTCGCTCCGTACCGGCCGCGCCAACCCCGCCATTGTCAAGGATATTCTGGTGGATGCGTATGGCTCAAAAATGAAACTGGAGGGGGTCGCGTCCATTACGACGCAGGACGCGCGCACGCTCGTGATTCAGCCGTGGGATAAAGGAGTGGTCGCGGCCATCGAATCCGCGATCCGCAATTCAAATCTGGGGATCCAGCCCGTGGTGGATAAGGATGTCATTCGCGTCATTTTGCCGTCGC
Organism: Candidatus Niyogiibacteriota bacterium; assembly: GCA_016177385.1. Lineage (GTDB taxonomy): Bacteria > Patescibacteriota > Minisyncoccia > HO2-45-28 > HO2-45-28 > JACOYI01. The sequence goes on along the minus strand of JACOVJ010000039.1, from coordinate 3,747 downwards.
TTACGGGCGAGCGCAGAGAGCAATTGATGAAACTGGTGGGCGAAAAATCGGAGGACGCGCGCATCGCTTCGCGCAAGGCGCGCGACGAGATATGGAAAGACATTCAGGCGCAGGAAAGGGAAAAAAAAATGTCTGAGGACGAAAAATTCCGCGCCAAAGACGAGCTTCAAAAAAAGATCGACCACTTCAACCGCGAACTCGACGACGTGGCGGAACGGAAGCGAACCGAGATCCGGACTTGACAGGTGCGTTTATTTTGCTATCGTTATGCCAATTGTAAGCCGAATGGCTGGTCGAACCGATTACCACTAATTCCGCAGAACCCATCTCAAAAGTGGCTTTGAAGGCGAAATCGAGTGAATTTCGTCGCGAGGCCGCCGCCGCAGGGGCGATTCGTACTGGAAGTACGATGAGTTCCGAGAAGGCAGCCGCAGCAGAAATTCGCCGATTGGAGACCAAATGCATTTTTGAGATGGGTTCTAACTACTATGGCAGAACGCTTTCAAGATCAGGAATTTCTGGAGTTTGTCGTGAAGGCACTGGTTGACAACCCGTCGGACGTCGCGATCGACCGCAAGGTCGACGAAATGGGGGTTTTGCTGACAATGAAACTGAACCCCGCCGACATGGGTAAGATCATCGGCCGCTCGGGCAATACCGCAAAAGCGATCCGGACCCTGTTGCGCGTGGTCGGCCTCAAGAACCGCTCCCGTGTCAACTTGAAGATCGAGGAGCCGGAAGGCGGGCGCATGTCCAAACCGTCAACGGGCAGTTCGGATTCGGTGATAGAGGAATTGAAGTTTTGATTCGACAGGAGTTATCTCTTTGCAGGCGCCGTGATATTCTAAAGTCACGGCGTTTGCATTTTTATCCCTATGGATTTCTATATCGTCACATTGTTTCCCGAAGCGCTTGAATCGTATATTTCGAGTTCTATCATCGGGCGCGCACAGAAAAGTGGCCGCATCCGGATCCATGTTATCAATCCCCGCGATTTTACCGACGACACGCATAAAACCGCGGACCCGTCTCGCCCGGCGCCCGCTTCGCCAAATCGAGGCGAGCGAACCGAGGTGGATGATAGGCCATTCGGCGGAGGACCGGGCATGGTGATAAGGGCCGAGCCGGTCTTGAGGGCCGTCGAATCAGTCCTCGCGAAACTTGGAAGCCTCGCTTCCAAGTCAAGAATCATTATCTTTTCCCCATCGGGTAAGCAATTTGTGCAGGCAATGGCGCGAACGTGGGCCAAACGCCACCCCGCTCTCATCCTTATTTGCGGCCGCTATGAAGGCGTGGATGAGCGCGTGCGGAAAATTTTGAAGGCAGAAGAAGTTTCGATCGGGCCTTATGTGCTGACCGGCGGGGAACTGCCGGCACTCGCCATTTTGGATGTTACGGCGCGCCATATTCCCGGCGTACTCGGGAAGACCGAATCATTGGAAGAACATCATGGTTCCTATCCGGTCTATACGCGACCGGAGGTTCTCGAGTGGAAGCATAAAAAACACGCCGTTCCCAAGATCCTGCTGTCCGGTGATCACGCCAAGATCGCGGCATGGCGCAAGCGAAATACGAAGAACAGCCCCTAACCCATGATATAATAGTAGGATGATGGGGATTTTAGCGGGTTCTGCCGCCTACGCGCTTTCGGGTATTGCCGCGGTCATTGATAAATATCTTCTCCGCGAGCACATCCCCAGCGCGCCTGCATACGCGTTTTTTGTCGGTGTCCTCGGTTTATTTGCTTTGGCGTTGGCGCCTTTCGGATTTCATATTCTTCCTGCCGCCGATCTCGTGTTGGCTCTTTTTTCCGGCGTTGTTTTTATCGGAGCGCTCCTCGCGTTTTACGAGGCGCTTCGTAAAAGCGATTCAAGTCGCGTTGTTCCGCTGGTGGGGGCGCTCATTCCGATTTTCCTCATTTTTTTTGCATGGATCGGATATGGAACGATCCCAACACAGACACAGCTCGTCGCGATCGCGATCTTCATCGCGGGGGGATTGTTTCTCGCGCCGCGCGGAGAAGGGCGGTCGTTCAAAGTTCCGGCCATCGTCCTTTCCGCGGTCTCAGGGGGGCTTTTGGCCTTCTCGTTTTTACTTTTGATCGAGGTCTTCAAAAGTTCGCCGTTCCTTTCGGCGTTCATTTGGTCGCGTCTCGGGAGTGTCTTGGCCGCCGTCGGACTCCTTGCGTTTTCCGGAGTGCGCGGGGCTGTTGTTTCAACACTGCGCCGGGCGCCTCGGCGGTCTTACGTTTTCTTTTTTCTGAATAAAGGCGTCGGGGCGGCAAGCTTTTTTCTTTTGAATTTCGCATTGGCGCTGGGTCCGGGAAATGTCGTCGCATCGCTTAAAGGCATCGAATATCTGACGGTTTTTGCCCTCACGGCAGTCATGACGCATGTCGCGCCCCGCTTTATCCAGGAAGCATTCGACCGGTCCTCGCTGATCGCGAAAAGCGCGGGTATCGTGATGCTTGCGGCGGGATTCATTGTTCTCGCGGTCGTATGATGCGGCTCTTAAAATGGCTTTTGGTGGTTGGCGTTGCGGTTGCGATCGTCGGCTTTTTTCTTGCCGCACGCGCGCCGGTTTTGGATATAAAGGCATACGGAGCAACATTCGCCCCATTCCACGCCGAAAATTTCGGACTGGATCCGAAGACGGTCTATCGCGCGATGCTTGATGACCTCGGCATCCGCAGGATCCGCATTTCGGCTTATTGGAATCGGGTGGAATCAAGTGAGGGACGGTTCGATTTTTCTGAACTCGATTGGCAGGTTGCCGAGGCTGAGAAACGCGGCGCTGAGCTCATTATGGCGATCGGCCAGAAACTTCCTCGATGGCCTGAATGCCATATTCCGGAATGGGCAACCGCGCTCTCATCGCAGGAATATCAGGAGAAACTACTACAGTATATTGTAGTGGTTGTGGGTCGGTACAAAGATTCGCCCTCGATCAAAGTCTGGCAGATAGAAAATGAGCCATTTCTGGATTTTGGCGTGTGTCCGCCGCTCGACAGGGAATTACTCGACAAAGAAATTGCGCTCGCGCGTTCGCTGGATTCGCCAGCCTCGTCAGAAAGTCTGGGCGGGCGTCCGGTTATGATCACGGATTCCGGCGAATTGTCATTTTGGGTTCGCGCGCATAAGCGAGCGGATATTTTCGGCTCGACCCTCTATCGCACGATCTGGCATCCGGCGGTCGGCGTATTCACATACCCGTTGCCGCCGGTATTTTTTCGCATCAAGCGCGCGATCACGGAATTGGCGAGCGGCGTAAAGCCCGCCGTCGTCATTGAACTGCAAGCGGAACCATGGCAAGAGAAAGCTCTTTTTCAAACCGAGCCCGCGGAACATTATAAAACTATGGATCCTGAAAAATTCCGCGCACTGCTTTCCTATATCCGCGGCACCGGTTTTGACGAATTTTATTTTTGGGGCGTAGAGTGGTGGTACTGGCTGAAAGAAACACAGAATAAACCGGAGATGTGGAATATCGCGAAAGAAGCCATACAAAAAACACGATGAAATTCCCAAAGGGATTTTTATGGGGCGCAGCATCGAGCGCGTATCAAGTCGAGGGCGGCATCAAAAATAATTGGACGCCGTATTTCGATGCAGGAATTGCGGCGGATCACTACAATCGCTTTCGCGAAGATTTTGACATTGCGCGCTCGCTTGGACATAGCGCGCACCGATTTTCCATTGAGTGGTCGCGCATCGAGCCTAAAGAAGGCGAATGGAATCTGGATGAAGT